>NZ_JANPLK010000068.1 GCF_031426495.1 Gemmatimonas sp.
CGCACCATCGTGCGTGTGTAGCCGAGCTTCATGCGCGAGCCCACGCCGTACGCGCCGCCGCTCCAGCCGGTGTTCACCAGCCACACCTGCGAGCCATGTGTGCGCAGCAGTTCGCCCAGCATCTCGGCGTACTTCGTGGGATGCCACACCAGGAACACGGCGCCAAAGCAGGCCGAGAAGGTCGCTTGCGGCTCGGTGACACCACGCTCGGTGCCGGCCACCTTGGCCGTGTAGCCCGACAGGAAGTAATACATCGCCTGTTCCGGCGTGAGCTTGGCGATCGGCGGCAACACACCGAACGCGTCGGCGGTGAGGAACACCACGTTCTTGGGGTGTCCACCGCGGCCGCTGGGCACGTGGTTTTTGATGTAGTGCAGCGGATACGACGCACGCGTGTTCTCGGTGATCGACTGGTTGGCGAAGTCCACCGATCGCGACGGCTCGTTGAGCACCACGTTCTCGAGCACCGTGCCGAACATCTGCGTGGTCTGATAAATGTCCGGCTCGTTCTCAGGCGAGAGGTTGATCACTTTCGCGTAGCAGCCACCCTCGAAGTTGAACGTGCCTTCCGGCGACCAGCCATGCTCGTCGTCGCCAATCAGTCCGCGCGTGGGGTCGGCCGAAAGCGTCGTCTTGCCGGTGCCCGACAGACCGAAGAACAACGCCGTGTCGCCCGCGGGGCCGATGTTGGCGGAGCAGTGCATGGAGAGTACGCCCTGCTTCGGTAGCAGATAGTTCATCACGGTGAACATCGACTTCTTGAGCTCACCGGCGTAGCGCGTGCCACCAATCAGAATGGTGCGCTCGGCGATGTTGAGCACGATGAACGTGGTCGTGCGCGTGCCGTGCTTTGCCGGGTCGGCCTGGAATTCCGGTGCGTGATACACCGTGAAATTCGGCGCAAACGTGGCCAGCTCCTCGACCGCCGGGCGAATGAACATGTTGCGCACGAACGACGCATGCCACGCATTGGGCAACACGTAGCGCACACTCAAGCGCGTGGATGGATCGGCGCCGCAATACAGGTCTTGCACGAACAGCTCGGGCAACGTGTTCAGATACTGCTTCACGTCGGCTTTGAGTGCTTCGTAATGCGCCTGCGCCATGGGCTGGTTGACCTTGCCCCAGTCGACATCGGCTTCACTCGACGACTCCTTCACCACGAACTTGTCGTTCGGCGAGCGGCCCGTGTGCGGTGACGTGACCGCGACGAACGGCCCCATCTCGGCCAGCCGACCTTCGCCACGACGGATCGCCGCCTCGACGAGTTCGGGAGCGACGAAGTTCCAGTGAACCTCACCGCTTGGTTTCAAGCCCTGGGGAGCGAGGCCTTCAAGGCTTTCGCGGCGAACGGTAGCGGACGGAGTGACCTGTGTCGCCATGGGTGCGACCCTCACGGAAAACGGACGGCGGGACAGGCGCAGTCGAGCGCGCACGGTGCAGCGCTTAACCTGTCCTGCAGGAGGTGTGCTTCAGTGATGTGAAACTCTAACCAGCGGGTTCGGCTTTCATTCGGCCAAGCAGCGAACCGAGACTGAAACATGACGGACGAGGCGCCGTGGCTCAAGCGGAGTGCCCCCATTTCCTGCATCAATTCTCAGTCCGCGTGCATGACGCATGCCCGTGTCAGAGGGTAATATCGGCCGCCCGACCCAGAAGATTTCTCAGCGTATTGCGATCCCGATCGGTTGGCGTGCGCACCGTGGGCCGGGTATACATCACGTCGGTGGTTTGCGGGCTGTGCCCCCCGATGCCGACGGCGTGACCCATTTCATGCGCCACGAGTGCATCGAGGGCGGCCTGCGTCACCGTCGTCGTCATGTCCACGCGGATCACGATCGCGGTGGTGAGGAGCGTCGAGCCGATCGGCCGCAGTCGTTCAGCCCGACTGCCGAGCGGACAGAAATAGGTGTATCCCGCCGCTCCCGAGGGATTGAATGGACAGGAGCCCGTGACGACCGGCTGGGGAGTACTGCGATCGTAGACGATCACGTCGGCCAGATCGCGGTTCGTCACGACGTCGAGGGTGAACTCGCGCTCCTGCGGCACGGCGTTCCACGAGGCCACCGCCCGCTGCACGGCGCCCGCGAGATCCACGCTGCCGGCGATCATCGGCTCGACGAACACGCGCACTCGCGCGCCCGTACTCCAGCGGTACAGCAGGCCACCGGTGAGCTCCGTGGGATCATACGCGAAATCCGGTCGAACCACCGTAGGACTGTCGCACGCTGCGGCGAGAAGTGTGATGGCGATCGCCAGCCGATTGGCGAGTCGTCGAGCGCGACGTGCGGGCAATCGGACCTGTGATCGAGCGCGTGAGCGGAACATGTGTGAAAGCTGTCTGCCTGATACCGGATCTTCCAGAGCCGGTTGCGTCGTTTTCCTGGAACCGACAGCTTACGCGTATGGCACGCATGCGCTCTCCATTGCTTACGCGCTTTCTGTTCCTGTTGGCCTGGTTCCAGGTCATGGGGCCGGCGGTGTCGTCGATCGCCGATGCATGGCGCCTCGACAAGCGTGAAGCGTACGTGCACATGGAGTCGGAGACCGGTCCCGGCTGCGTGCTGGTGCATGGGCACGACTGCCTGCTGTGCAGTGTCGCGACGGGCCCGAACGGCACGTCGCCGAACGCGCCGCGCACCCCCATCGTCGCCGAGCGCGCGATCGCGCCCGCAAGTGCCGAGGCTCCGCGCCGCGAGAGCGTCTGTCGCGGGAGTGCCTCGCAACGTGCCCCTCCAGTGATGTCGGTCTGAGTTGTCGGCCATGCCATGGGCATGGCCCCCGGACCACGTGATCGCGTCATGTCGACGCGTCGCGCACATCATACTCTGGAGTTGTCATGCTGCCGAATTTTCCGCGCTATGCGATCGCGTCTGCGATCGCGACTGCGATCGCCGCGCGTCCGGCCGCAGGCCGTCATAACCGCCTGCGTGCCGCCCTTTCGTTGTTCACCCCCCTGCTTGTCGCCGTGCTCGCGCTCGCGAGTGTTCCGGCGCGCGGTGCAGCGGCCACGCTGGCGCCGATCGCCGCACGTGACGCCGTGGTGAGTGGCACGGTGAAGGACACGGCCGGTGCGCCGTTGTCGAATGTGCAGGTGGTGGTGAGTGGCGCCAACCGGAGCGCGCTCACCGACGACCGCGGCCGTTTCACCATCGAGGGACTGCCACCGGGTGTGTACCATCTCGACTTCATTCGTATTGGCTACTCGGCTGCGCACGAAGTCGTGACCGTGAGCGGGGCACCCGTGCAAGTCACGGTCACCATGCGCGTGTCTACCGTGCGCCTGTCGAGCGTGAACGTCACCGCGACGCCCACTGGCACTGATCCGCTCAACGTCACACAGGCCACCGTTCAGCTGTCGGGCAAGGAACTGCAGCGCGCCCTGAGCACGTCGCTTGGCCAGACGCTCTCCAAGGAGCCCGGCATGTCGACGCGCTTCAACGGGCCGATGGCCTCCACGCCCGTCATTCGCGGTCTCACTGGTGAACGCGTGCTGGTGCTGCAGGACGGCGAGCGCGCGGGTGACCTGTCGGCCGGCGCGGCCGACCACATGAACGCGGTCGATCCGAGCACGGCCGAACGCATTGAGGTGATTCGCGGTCCGGCCTCGCTGCTGTACGGCAACAACGCGATCGGCGGCGTCGTGAACGTGATCTCGTCGGACATCCCGACCAGCATTCCCGGCCGTGCCACCGGCTACGTGCTGGGGCAGGGCGAGAGCGTCACGCCGGGCGGCGTGGGCAGCGTCGGCATGACGGTGCCCGTGGGCAAGCGGCTCGCGTTGACGGCGCGTGGTGGCTTCCGCCAGTTCGAAAACATGCGTGTAGGCGGCGGCGCTGCGCAGTCGAATACCAACGGCGCCACCAATCAGTTTGCGCTGGGCGCCGGTACCGTCGGCGGTCGCGGGTCGGTAGGAGTGGTGTATCGCCAGATGGGCTTTGAGTACGGGCTGCCGCATCCGGATGGAGATGAAGGCATTCGCATCGACGGCGTACGCCGTATGGCAGCGCTCCAGTCCACCATCAGCACCGGTTACGCCCCGATCGCCACGCTCCGCGTCGATGGCACGTCGCAGTCGTACTCGCACAGCGAGATCGAGCCGGATGGCGCGGTCGGCACGCAGTTCAAGCTCAACACGCAAACGGTCAACGTGACGGGACGTACGAAGGTCGGTCGGATGTCCGGCGCCGTGGGCGTGCAGGGGCTCTTCCGCGAGTACCGCCCCGTCGGTGAAGAAGCGTTCGTGCCGGGTTCCACCAACAACAACGTAGCCGCGTTCCTTTTTCAGGAGCTGCCGCTCGGCACGGGCGCATCGGAAGATCACACGCCGCGCCTGCAGATCGGAGCGCGCTACGATCGCTTCTCGATCGCGACTGACCCCCGTGAGGAAGCGGCCCGCTTCGGCGACGCGCAGTCCCGCACCTTCGAGAATGTGGCGGCGTCGCTGGGATTGAGCGTGCCGGTGACTACAGATATGTCGCTTACCGCGAACGTGTCGCGCGGCTTCCGCGCCCCCGCCGTGGAAGAACTGTTCGCGAACGGCTATCACGCCGCCGTGGGCACCTTCGACGTTGGCAATGCTGCCCTGAAGCCTGAGCAGAGCACCGGTTTCGAAGCGGGACTGCGTGCGCAGACCCCGCGCACCTTTGCGCAGTTCAACACGTACTACAATCTGATCGACAAGTACATCGTGCCCAGCGCCACGGGCACCCAGGAAGTCGACGGGAATGACGTACCGCTCGTCAACTTCCTGCAGCGCGACGCTGCGATGTACGGCGTGGAAGGGCAGCTTGAGACGAAGCTCGTGCACCGTCTGGTCGGTGGCGTGATGGGCGACTATGTGCGCGCCAAGATCCGGAACAGCGACGAAAATCTTCCATACATTCCGGCCGGCCGTCTTGGCGCGTCACTGCGCTACGACAACGGCCGCGTGTCCGCCGGCGGCGACGTGCGCCGCGTGTTCGCGCAGGACCACGTGAGCGGCGACGACCTCGACGTGGCCACGAGCGCGTACACGCTCCTCGATCTGAGTGCCTCTTGGCTGTTCACCGTGAAGGGCAGTCAGGTGCACTCACTCACGATGCGCGTGGACAACGCGTTGGACGAGCAGTACCGCGACGCGACCAGCCGGATCAAGAGTTACGCGTTCAATCCGGGACGCAATGTCAGTGTGGTGTATAAGCTGCTGTTTTAGGGAACTGCGAACTCCCTAGTGAGCAGGGGGGAGGGTATCAGGTAAGAGGGAGGAGCAACCGCCCGCGGTTCACCTCCTTCCTCCGCCCTGATACCCTCCCCCCTGCTCACTAGGGAGTTTGTATCTCGCAGTTCACCCCGCATACCCCCGCAATAACCGCAGCATCCGTCCGTCCGTCTCCGCCGGTGTGTCGCCCTTGGGCGTCTCGATCACCTTCGGAATACGCGCCAGGCGCTCATCGGTCATGATGCGACGGAAGGCCTGTTCGCCGATGGTCCCTTCGGCGATCAGCTCGTGGCGGTCGAGATGCGAGCCGAGCTTGGCCTTCGAGTCGTTCAGGTGCAGGCAGCCGAGTGTCTCGAAGCCCAGCACGTCGCCGTACTTGGCGAACACACCGTCGTAATCAGTGACCAGGTCGTAGCCGGCGGCCCAGATGTGCGCGGTGTCGAGGCACACGCCCACCCGGCTCCGCAGCGCGGCCGGAAGGCGAGACAACAAGTCGGCCATCTCCTCGAACGTCGAGCCCAGCACGGTGCCCTGACCGGCCGTGAGTTCCATCAGCAACCGCGTGGGGCCGACCTCCGCTTCCAGCGCAGCGATGATGCCGTCGGCGTTCCGCGCGATGCCACTGGCGCGGTCGTCCATGAAGTTGCCCGGATGCGACACCAGCGCATCGAGGCCGAGCGCATGGCACCGACGTAACTCGGCGCTAAAGCTTTCCACCGACCGCGCCCGTAGCGCGTCATCGGGCGACGCAAGATTGATGAGATACGAGTCGTGCGCGCAGGTCCAGCGCACCTTCGTCTCCGTCATCGCGGTGCGGTAGCGCCCGGATTCGGCGTCATCGATGTCGCGCTCGAGCCAGCGGTTCGCCTGCTTGGTGAAAATCTGCGAGCCGGTCGCGCTGATCTCACGCGCCCGCGCTGCCGATTCCCACGTGCCGCCGGCAATGGACACGTGCGCCCCGAGCGGCGCGCGGTCCTTTGTCCAGTCTCCCCCATCGACCACGATGGGGGCACCGATCGAGGGGGCAGGCGGCGAGGGCGCCTTTCGGTTGGAGACCTTTCTCGCGGGCGCCGCAGCGGCGGCTTTCTTAGCAGGCATGTCCAACAGTATCACCCTACCCCCGCCACCTCCACACCCACTCCCTACCCCGTACTCCCTACCCCCTACTTCGCAGTCATCGTCCCCATGCCTGATGTCGCGTACGGGTGAGCCGTTTGGCCGGGCAATGTCGCCTTCAAGACTGATTCTTCGATATGACAGACAACCCCTCACCGGAATCCGTCCGCCATGCCTTCAAAAATGCTCCGAATCGTCGCCGCCTGTACGGCCCTCCTCGCGCTCTCCGCGCCCCTCAACGCACAACAACTCGTCGTGAACGGCGATTTCAGCGCCACGCCGGGTACCACTGGCTGGACCCTGACCAGCAACTCCAACGTCTTCGATGGTATGCTTGGTCTGACATGGTTGAACGCGGGCGCCACACAGACGGTGACGACGGAAGTCGGGAAGCAGTACACCTTCTCCTTCTGGGTTCGGCGACTGTTCTTCACGCCATACCTGGTCGTCCCGTACTTCACCGCATACATCGGTGGCGAGCTCGTTCCGGAGCCGACGGGCTACAACCCGGCAACCCCGACGACATTCACATACGACTTCTTCGCATCGAGCACGAGTACCACCATCGCCTTCGCCGCGTACGACGCGTTGGGATACGACTACCTCGTCGACAACGTCAGTCTGGTTCCGGTGACGTCAGCGCAGCCGCCGAGCACCACTGTGCCCGAGCCCAGCACTGTGGCGCTCGTTGCACTCGGTCTCGCCGCCACGCAAGCGCTCGCGCGTCGGCGGCGGCAGGGAACAGACATCACGTGATCTACTCCCTACTCCCTACCCCCTACCCCCTACCCCCGACTTCGCAGTCATCGTTGTCCGCGCAGCCACTCCAGCGGATCCACCGAGCGTCCCTTCGGCCGGATCTCGAAGTGCAGGTGCGGCGGTAAATCCGGGTCCGTCGCACCGACGGTGCCGATCGTCTGGCCCTTCGGTATCTGCTGCCCCTTCCGCACGTCGATGCGCGCCAGCGATCCATACACCGAGTAGTCACCGCCACCGTGCTGCACGATCACCGTCGGACCGTACGTGCCCACGTTGTCGGCCAGCACGACTTCACCGGCGGCAATCGCCTTCACGACGGTGCCCACCGACGCGCCGATGCCGATGCCGTTCCAGCGGGTGGTCGTGTTGTTCGGATTGATCACGCGGCCGAAGCGATACAGAATCGTGCCGTCCACCGGCCAATCGAGCTTGCCGAGGTCCGACGTGCGAATACTCGACGGTGCCGCCGGTCGAGCGTTCGGCGACATCTCGGCTCGGCGTCGCACCGTTTCCAACGACGCGATCACACCGGCCACTTTGGCCTCGTCGCGCGCCAACTGCGTGAGCCGCTCGCGCGTTTGGGTGGCGCTGCGCTGCACGGTCGTGAGGTTGCGCTGACGCCGCGATTCGAGCTCGGCGAGCCGGCGCGCTTCCCGATCCTTTTCGGAGCGGTTGCGCGCTACTTCGTCCTGCAGGCGCACCAGCAAGAGTCGCTGGGAAATGATCTGATCGCGCAGGCCTTCCACCCGCCGCACGAGTCCGCGGTCGTGCAGCGCGAGTTCGTGCAGATACTTGTAGCGCGCCACAAGTCCGGCGAACGACTGGGCGGAGAGCATCGCTTCCACGTCGTACAGACTACCGCGCTTGTAGATCTCCACCATGCGGCGCTGCAGCGCGGTACGCTTGTTCACCAGCTCGCTCTCGGCCTTCACCAGGCCGGAACCCGCCTTCACCACCTCGGTGTTGATGGTCTCGAGCTGTTGATCGAGGGCACCAACCAGTCGCGCCGTCGCCTTCCGCTGCGCTTCGAGATTGTTCACTTCATCGGAGAGCGTGCGCGCGCTGCGCTGCAGCTCGGCCATCTTCTTTTCGAGGTCACTGCGTTCCTTTCGCAGTTTGTCGAGTTCGTCTTGTTGCTGTCGCAGGCGCTGTTCCGGCGCGCCGGTCGCTTGCGCCGACGCCATTGAAGGCACCGCCACGACAGCCGCCGCCAGCGCGCACACGCCGGCGATGACACGGCGTTGCATGGCGCGCACTACGCGTCGCGCCACACGCGGCGCAGGTGACGACCCACCGATAGCCAGCTGCCTACGAGGCCCAGCACACCGCCCGCCGCGATCCCCAGCATGACTTGTTCGGCGTTGAAGAACTGCGCCGCCATGAGGTTCTTCGACACGAGCTGCACGGCCGTCCACGCCAGGGCCGCCGCGATCGCGCCACCGGCAAGGCCCTTGAGCGTGCCGTCGATCAGGTAGGGCAGTCGCACGAAATTGTTCGTGGCACCGACCAGTCGCATGATCTCGATTTCCTTCGTGCGGGCAAGGATCGCCATGCGGATCGTCGATCCGATGATGATGATCGCCACCAGCGCGAACACGCTGCCCAGCACCGAGCCGGCAATGCCCGCAATGTTGCGGATACGATAGAGCTTCTCCACCCACTCGCGTCCGTAGCGCACTTCTTCCACCACCGGATACGTCTGTAGTCGACGCGAAATGGCCTGCACGGTCTCGGGGTCGCGCGCGCCTTCCTTCAAGCGCAGCTCCACCGAACCGGGCAGCATCGCGCCTTCCATCACGTCGCGGAACTCCTCGAGTTCTGCGCGCGCGCGTTGCAGCGCCGAGTCGGGACTCACAGAGCCCACGTCGGCGACCTGCGGGATCTTGTTGATCCCCTGCATCAGCTCTTCCACCTGCGCGTCCTTCGCGCCGTCGATCAGGAACGCGCGAATCTCCACGCGATCCTCGATCTCCAGCAGCGCCGACTTGATGTTGATCGCGACCAGCCCGAACAGCCCGAATGCGAACAGTGAGAACGCGATCGTGGTGACGCCGAGGATCGCCAGCAGCGGGGCGCGCTTGAACGCCAAGAACACTTCACGGAGGGCGAGCCTCATCGACGGCCTCGCATGTCGGCCAGCAGTCGCGCCACATCGGTGCCGTCGTGCACCAGCTCGCCGTGGTCGAGTTCCAGGAAGCGCAGATTCGACCGCTGGATCATCGCCACGTCGTGCGTGGCCATCAGCACGGCCGTGCCCTGCGCGTTGATCTCGCGCAGCAGCAGATAGATCGCGTGCGTGGCGCGGTCGTCGAGATTGCCGGTGGGCTCGTCGGCCAGCAGCACAAACGGATCGTTCGCCAGCGCCCGCGCAATGGCCACGCGCTGCTGCTCTCCACCGGAGAGTTCATGCGGAAACGCGGTGGCCTTGGAGGCCAGCCCGACCTGCGTGAGCAGTCGCGCCACCTTGGGGCGGATCTGTGCGTGCGGTGCGCCCGTCACTTCCAGCGCGAACGCCACATTCTGTTCAGCGGTCCGATCGGGCAACAAACGGAAATCCTGAAACACGATGCCAAGGCGGCGACGCAGGATCGGAATTTCGCGCGGCTTGATGGAAAGACTCGAAAACCCGGAGATGCGCAGCTCGCCCGTGGTTGGACGCTCCGCCATCGACAACAGCTTCAGCAGCGTGCTCTTGCCGGCGCCACTGTGTCCCACCAGAAACACGAACTCACCTTTGCGCATCTCGAAGGAGATGTCGCGCAGGGCGGCGCCTGATCGGGGATACTCCTTGCTGACGTTCGTCAGGCGAAGAATGCCGGACACCTACTACTCCAATGCCTGAGTGAGATCGCCGATCAACGTCGACGCATCATCGAGTCCGACATTGAGCCGGATCGATCCATCGGGAAGTGCGCTCGCCACGGACTCCACGCCCCCGAGGCGTGACGCGCGCTCGGCGTCCCGGACGCGGAACTGCTGCAGTCGGCCGAGCAGCTCTACTACCGCCGCATCGCCATCCCGAAGCGTGATCGACATCAGGCCGCCATACCCCGAGAAGCACTCGGCGGCCACCGCATGATCCGGATGTGAGGGCAAGCCGGGGTACTGCACGGAGACCACGGCACCGTTGCGCGTCGCAAACGCGGCCACCCACTCCGCTACCACCATCGCCGTCGTGTTCTGCTTCCCGACGCGAACGGCAAGCGTCTTGAGTCCGCGGGCCAGATGCTCCTCGGCCGCCGGATGCGGCTCGGCACCCCACGACTGCATTTTGGTGCGCACCTCGTCGATCACCGCGTCGCTGCCGCACACGACGCCGGCGAACCCGTTGCCGTGACCATCGAGGAACGCGCTCGCGGAGTGCAGCACCACATCGGCGCCGTGCTCGACCGGCCGGAAGTTGATGGGACTCGCGAGCGTGGCATCGACGACCAGCGCGAGTCCGAGCTCCTGCGCCAGCGTGCGCACGGGGCGCATGTCCACGATGCGCGTGCTCGGATCGACCGGTGACTCGAGATACACGAGGCGCGTGGTGCGCGTGAGTGACCGGCGCCATCCACGCGTTTCGGTGGGATCGACGAAGCTCACCTGAACGCCGAGCGACGGGAGCTCATGCTCGAAGAACCGGCGCGTTTCTGGACGCAGCCAGCGGCTGGTGAGTAGATGATCCCCGGGGCGGAGCAGGGAGACCATGGTACAGGCCACCGCGGCCATGCCGCTGGCCAGCACCAGCGACGACTCGGTGCGATCCAGTTGCGCCAGCTGCCGCACCACCGAGCGCTCGGTTGGCATGGGGGGCATCGCGTCGATGTCACTCATGTCAGGCACGGTGGGATGCGGAAGGAAGGCGGCGTGGGCCGGCGAAGGGCCGGACGAGGTCAGACGCGCGTCCGGGAGTCGGTATCCAACTTGACCACCCGTACGAGTTCAGACGGAGCGGCGCCGACGACGTCCCGCAAAACGCACCCGCCGCGAGGCAACGTGTCGTCAATCTGCAGCTCGGCCAGTTCAGAACGTCGATCCGATACCACACGCACCAGCTCGTGTCCCGTCACGAGACGCACCAACGCGTCGTCTGAGCGCAGGCGAACCATTGGTCCCCGTTCGGCGTCGCCAGGCTTGCTGCTGATGAATCCCACCACTTGCAGCACCGGGGAGAAGCCACTGAACAGCCCCAGTTTCCGCGCTTTGGCCTTCTCTTCGTCGTTCATGATGCCCTCGCCACGGTGCCGGGCACCGTGAAGCCGTCTTCCCGTCGCATGATCAACCGGCGGCCCCGCAGCCGGTCCAGTTGCTGTGCGGCAAACGTCTCGCTCACGGCCAGAATCGGCGCCAGCGCCTCGGCCCAGATCGGTCCGTGGTCGCGCACCGCCTCCCAGTGCAGCCGCTCGTCGTCGTCCACATAGCCGAACAGTTCGGCCGCTCCCTCATGCCATGATACCAACGCGAGCGCATGACGTTCGAGGACCGTCTCGATCGGGTCGATATGTCCTTCGTGGATGCCGCGGAAGGTGAGGAATCCCGGGAGTCCGTCTTCGCTGGCATAGCGCAGCAGCAGCTTGGCCACAATCTCGTCGGCGCACGAGAAATCCAGCAGGTTCACCTGCGAGAAGTCGATGGTGGTCACGACCGAGGCCCCGAGTTCGATGACCTGCTCCTCGATGGCCGTGCGTACGGCCGCGCCCGTGGGACGCGTGACCAGATTCGAGTACAGGTCGCACACGGTCCCGCGCAACACGGTCCCGACGTCGATGTTGACGCTCATCGTGCCCTCACAGCGTGCCCCGCGTGCGGGCGCGCGACGCACCGGCGGTACGTGCCCGCACGGGCGCGTCACCGAGACGTTCGGGGATCGTGACCTGCATCTGTGCGCCGGGGAAAAACGGAAGTCCCTCGGTCATCGGGACGTCTTCATCCCACTCCGGCGTGATGGCGATGCGCGCGGTGCCGCTGCGCACCGACAGCTTGCCATCCCACCGACCGACGAACCGACGGATGCCCGCCAGACCCTGACCACGCCCTTTGTCACCATGACGAAAGCGGCTGACCGCGCGCAGCACGGCATCTTCGAGCGCCATCGCGTCATCCCACCGATCGCTGCGGCGATGCCCCGGCGAACTCTCGAGCGATTTCCGGAAGCCGACACCCGCGTCGCACACGGCAATCACGACCACGCGGCGACCGAGGCGGCGCGCGTACTTGTAGGTCTGTACGGCGACCCAGCCACCCAAGCCGGCGTGCTCCACGATGTTCTGACACGCTTCACTCAGCGTCATCCCGAAGGCGCCGGTGATGGCGGTATCAAGATTGAGCTGGCCGTGCAGAATATCGGCGGCCTTCTGCTGAATGCGGCCCACCACGCCGTGCACGTCGTCGCTCTTCGTGATCGGCGTGATCTCGAGCAGCACATCCGACTCGTGCGCGTCACGCGCCCGCGGCACCGTGCCGTGCATGTCGTACAACTCGGCCGCATGACGGAAGAATCCGGTGCGCGACCAGTACGATACCGTGTCGGCGTGCTCGGGTACCGCGAAGCCCATGCGCTCGGCGCGCGATTGCGCGACGCAGAGCAGCGCCGTCAGTCCGTAGGGCGAGGCCCATCGGGCATGCCGGGCGTCGATTAGGATCTTGTCACCGTCGGGGACCAACGCCAGCTGCTCGAAGACCTGTTCGAAGCTTTGCTCATCGAGTGATGGCGGTACGCTGATGACAGTCGTCACGAAAGACTCAGCTCTCCGCGAAGATGATTCGCGAGCCCGGAGGCGCCGCGATGCTCGACGTTGCGCGATGCAGCCTTGTTTGCCGTCGCAATCGCATCAGTCAACATATCACCGGCAAGCAGCCGCGAGAAATGGGTAGCGCCCCAGACATCGCCACATCCGGTCGGATCGCCGGGGCCATCGACCCGTGGTGGAACACTCGGCACCAGCCCCGTGCGCAGCGCGCCCAGTGCACCACTGCCACCTCGCGGCGATGTGGACAGAGCAGAAGTGTGACCTCGCACGGGCGGCAAGTCGCTCAGTCGCTCGAAGCCCGGCGCGGCCACGTACACCGCACCGCGCTTGCCGAGCGTGACGCAGAGGCAGGACACGCCGGCCGCCATCGCCGTCGCGGCCAAGGCCATCGAGTCGGGCGCCATCATCTGCATCTCGTCTTCGTTCACTTGCAGCACATCGAAGCATTCACACCACGCGGCTACGTTGGGCAGCGGTTGCGCCACGCGCAGACCGTCGGGTAGCACGGCCATGATCTTCATGTGTAGATCGCAGTAGATCGGCCCGCTGAAATGCGCGCGCACCAGTTGGGTAGTCTCGAGATCGAGCTCCCAGCCGCTCAGGAAGTTGATATACAGCGCATCAAGCCGCGCCGCATCGAGCACCGGCTTGAGTCCCATCCACGTCCACGCCGGCACACCGCCCGATAGATGCTCGGTGCGACGTTCGTCGTCGAGATAGCGCAGCTCTACCCGATTGTTGGGGTAGGGCACGCCGATGATCTCGGCGTCGGGCGCCATGTGCCGCAAGGTGCGGGAGAACAAGCGCGCGCGATCGACCAGATCGTCGCCCACGCGCGCCAGCGGCACGATCTCCCAGTCGTCGGGCAGCGCTGCGTCGAGGGCGGAGAGCGAGTACGTGATGCCGCCCCATTCCTCCACGGGCACGCTGCGCTTGTCACGGCCGTGGAGCACATCCCAGACGAACGATCCTATCACGCCGACGCGCTTCTTGCGCGGGACATCGGGCAACTCGACAGTGTTCACGCGGGTGGCCGACCGGTGTGCTGCGCAATGAACGTGGCCACCGCGCCCACCACTCCGGCGGTGCCGGGCAGGGTCCCGGGCACGATCCGACAGGCATCCACCGCCGGCTTGAACGCGCGACGACGCACTTCCTGACGCAACGGCACGAACAACGCTTCGCCCGCCTGCGTGACGCCGCCGGCGATCACGACGCAATCGGGATTGAACACGTTGAGTAGGTTGGCGATGCCGGTGCCCAGAAAGCGCGCCGTATCCCGCACAATCTCGATCGCCACGGCATCGCTTTGCGCGGCGGCGGCATACACCGTGGCCGCCGTGATCTTCGACACGTCGCCGTTCACCAGCTCCGGCAGGATCGACTGCTGGTCGAACGACAGCGCCTCGCGCGCGCGTTCGGCGATCGCCGTGCCCGAGGCATAGGCCTCGAGGCAGCCGTAGTTGCCACAGCCACAGCGACGGCCGGTCTGGTCGATAGTGGTGTGGCCGATTTCACCGGCCACGTCACTCGAGCCATGATACAGCCGACCATCGAGGATGATGCCGCCACCAATGCCGGTGCCGATGGTCATGCCGATCACGTTCGTGGCGCCCTTGGCCGCGCCCACCCACCACTCGCCGTACGTCGCGCAATTCGCATCGTTGTCGAGCGCGGCGGCGAGGCCGGTCAGCTCGGTCATGCGATCGCGCAGCGGGATGTTGTGCCAGTTGAGATTCGGCGCCACGAGCACGATGCCCTTCTCGCGATCGAGCGGGCCGGGCGCTCCCACGCCCACGCCGAGAAACGCCTCGCGCGACACGCCGGCTTCGCGCATCGTGTCCGACACCGCGTCATTCACCATGCGAGCCATGCGCGCGATCACGCCATCGGCACCTTCGTGCGCGGCGGTGGGTTCGGATCGGAGTCCGTATTGGCGCGATCCATCGGCGGACATCGCGCAGACGACAATGTTGGTGCCGCCAAGATCGACACCGACAATGAACTGGTTGGCTGGGAGGGCAGTCATAAGGCGAAAAGATAATGCTGCCGCCCAGTGCTGGCTGCGCTGGCCGTCGTTAACGCACGTGGCGGCCGGTCGTCCAACGGGCATGCGCCTTCAGCCGACACCTCGAATGCCGCGACCGCGTGCGGCCGTCCTCTTAAGAATCTCGAAAGTAGTGTGCGGCATTGGACTCGGGTTCATCACCGCCTGCGCCGCTGCTGACGTGACCGCGACGCCAACCGCACCGCCTGTCGAGCCACCACCGGTCGTCGTCGATCCGCGTACGCTGGCGCCCTACTTTCCGCCGACGACCGGCGTGTCGTGGGACACGATTGCCGGCGCACGACTGGGCTACGACGTGGCCGCCCTCACGGCGGCCCTCGACTGGGCGGGTACGCAGCGTTCGACTGCCGTGGTGGTGCTGTGGCGAGGCCGCATCGTGGCCGAACGCTACTGGAGCGGCTGGACACCAGCCAAAGACTCGATTATCGCGTCGGCCAGCAAGTCGGTGCTCAGTGCGATCGCCGGAGAGCTGGCGCGCTCGGGACGACTCGCTCTCGACAGCGCGGCGACGCGATACCTCGGGGCCGGTTGGTCGCGTAGTCCCGGTACCGAGTCCCGCATTACGGTGCGGCATCTCATGGGCATGATGTCGGGCCTCAATGACTCGCTGCAAACCGTCGTACAGCCCGGCACGCGATTCTACTACAATAATCCGGCGTACTATCAGCTGTTCGGCGTCGTGCAAGCGGCCAGTAGCGAGAGCATCAACGCCCTGTCGCGGCGCGTGCTGTTCGACCGCATCGGGATGGTCGGCTCCACCTGGCTCCCCAACGTCGACACCGGCGAACTGGGATGGATTCTCAGCAGCACGGCCCGCGACATGGCGCGCTTCGGTTTGCTCGCCTTGAATCGTGGCCGCTGGAACGGCGTGCCCATACTGGCCGACAGCGCGTGGTTTACTGCGTCATGGCGTGCGACGCCGCCCGATAACGGCGGATACGGCCTGCTCTGGTGGCTGAACGGCAGCAGCAGCTACCGCATTCCCGGCCCCTATCTGCTACCGACCCAACCCGGCGCGCTCATTCCATCAGCGCCCTCCGATCTGGTCGCGGCGCTTGGGAAGGGCGACAAGAAGATCTATGTGGTGCCGAGTCTCGAACTCGTGGTCGTTCGCCACGGGGAAGACGCCGATGCGTTGGGTGGCAATCCCCTCGCGGTGTCGACGTTCGACGAGCAGTGGTGGCGCAAATTGAAGCTCGCCTTCCGCTACTGAGTCGAAACGGCCGCACGCACGACCTGCTCAGCCACAACGCTCGGCTCCACATCCCGCATGCACTTCCAGTGACCCAACGGACAGGCCTGACCCCCGTGCGCGCTGCACGGTCGGCAGGTCAGCTGGTCGCGCCCAAGCACCACGCGACGATCAGCCAGCGGTCCGAATCCCATTCCAGGAACAGTTGGCCCAAAGAGCGCGATCGTCGGCGTATTCATGGCACTCGCCAAATGCAGCGGCGCCGAGTCGTTGGTCACGAGCACCACGCAGCGGGATAGCAGGGCGGCTGAGCCGAGCAGCGACAGCTTGCCGGTGGCATCGATGATGGGCGGGCCACCGCGCTGCTGCACCGCTGCGCTGATCGCCGACGCGAGCGGCGCATCACCCGCGGCACCAAGCACCACGACGCGCGCATCGGGCAGCTGCGCCACGAGCCCACTCGCCAACGCATCGTATGACGGCCAGCGCTTGGTGGCCCACACGCTGCCCGGGGCAAGTGCGATCAACGGCTCTCCGCTGATCGCACCGGCCTCGTGCAGCAGGGCACTCACCTGCGACGTATCAGCCGCGCTGGGAAAGAGCGACGGCCGCAGCGGCCCCGTCGGGTCGCGCGGATCACTCGCCAACGCCCACAGTCGCTGCGCGTGGTGCCAGTCTTTCCGATACGCCACCTGGCGCGAGTACAGCCATCGCCCAGCGGACGTATCGAAGCCCACGCTCGGCACACCGGCCATCCGGGCCAGCGCCGCCGTTCGCCACGAGCCCTGCGCCATGTACGCCGTCGTCGCGCCGGTTGCACGCAATCGCGCCGCCACCCGACGCAGCCCCGCCACCCCCGCGTCGGCATTGCGCTTGTCGTACACGATCACCGACGCGACCGCCGGATGATTGGCCAGCACCGCCGCATTCGCCGGCGTCGCCACCACATGCACCTCGCCCTCACGCGCCAACCGCTCGATAAGCGGCGTCGTGAGGATCATGTCGCCTAAAAACGAGGTTTGGAGGACGGCGGAGACCATACAGCAAAGTAGGGGGTTCGGAGTAAGGGGTAAGGAGAAAGGGGTAAGGAGTCGTCGACTCCCTACCCCCTACTCCATACCCCCTACTTCGCCGTCATCAATCGACTTGCAGCACCGCAAGGAATGCTTCCTGCGGAATCTCCACGCTGCCCACCTGCTTCATGCGCTTCTTTCCTTCCTTCTGCTTTTCCAACAGCTTGCGCTTTCGCGAGATGTCGCCGCCGTAGCACTTGGCCGTCACGTCCTTGCGCAGCGGCTTCACCGTTTCGCGCGCGATGACCTTCATGCCGATCGTGGCCTGAATGACCACTTCGAACATTTGGCGCGGAATGAGCTCCTTGAGCTTCTCGGCCACCTTGCGGCCCCACTCGTACGCCTTGTCCTTGTGCACGATCACCGAAAACGCGTCGATCGCGTCGCCGTTGATGAGCATGTCGAGGCGCACGAGATCGCTCTCGCGATACTCCAGGATCTCGTAGTCCAGTGAGGCGTAGCCGCGGCTCACCGTCTTCATTTTGTCGAAGAAGTCGAGAATGATTTCGCCGAGCGGAAACTCCCAGTCGAGCTCCACGCGCACGGAATCGAGGAAGCGCGTGTTCTTGTAGATGCCACGGCGCTCCATACCCAGCGTCATGATCGGGCCGATGTAGTCTGACGGGCACATGATGCGCGCCCGAACGTACGGTTCCTTCACGCGCGTGATCACGACCGCCGGCGGCATGAGCGCCGGATTCTCGACGAGCAACTCGGTGCCATCGGTTTTCGTGACCTGGTACTCCACGCTGGGCACCGTAGTCACAAGATCCAGATTGTACTCGCGCTCAAGGCGCTCCTGCACGATTTCCATGTGCAGCAGTCCCAGAAAGCCGCAACGGAAGCCGAAACCAAGCGCGGTGGACGTTTCCGGTTCGTACTGCAGCGACGCGTCGTTCAGCTTCATCTTTTCGAGCGCATCACGCAGCGTTTCGTACTGCGTGGTGTCGGTCGGATAGATACCGGCGAAGACGAACGACTTCACTTCCTGATAGCCGGGCAGCGCCTCGGCGGCGCGATTGTCCTGATCGAAAATCGTGTCGCCCGCGCGCGTCTCGCGCACCGAGCGCACGGCGGCGAGCACGTAGCCCACTTCGCCGGCGTGCAGCACGTCGGTGGGCACCTGGCGCAGTTGCAGGTAACCCACTTCGGCCACCTCGTACACGTTGTCCGACGCACCGAAGGTGATCTTGGTGCCCTTTCGCATGGCGCCGTCGACGACGCGAATGCTGGGAATGGCGCCGCGATACTTGTCGTAGTACGAGTCGAAGATCAGCGCGCGCAACGGACCGTTCACGTCGCCCGACGGAGCCGGAACGCGTCGCACGATCTCTTCGAGCAGCTCCGGCACACCGGTGCCTTCCTTGCCGCTCACCTGCAGCACGTCTTCCGGTCGGCAGCCGATCAGGTCGACCACTTCCTGGCGACGGCGCTCCGGCTCGGCTCCTGGCAAGTCGATCTTGTTGAGCACCGGAATGATCTCGAGCCCGGCGTCCATCGCGAGGAACAGGTTCGACAGCGTCTGCGCCTGAATGCCCTGCGACGCATCGACCACCAGAATCGCGCCTTCGCAGGCCGCCAGCGACCGCGAGACTTCATACGTGAAGTCGACGTGGCCCGGCGTGTCGATCAGGTTGAGCTCGTAGTTCTGCCCGTCGCCGGCTTTATAGCTCATGCGCACGGCATTGAGCTTGATCGTGATGCCGCGTTCGCGCTCGAGGTCGAGCGTGTCGAGCACCTGAGACTTCATTTCGCGCTTCTGTAACGTGCCGGTTTTCTCGATCAGGCGGTCCGCGAGGGTGGACTTGCCGTGATCGATATGGGCAACGATGCAGAAGTTGCGGATGTGACTGAGTTCCAACGGAATGCCTTGCTAGAAGGGGCGATGCGTAAGCAGCCTTTCAAGATAATCGATTCGACCCGCAATCTGGTGCCCAGAGACGAAAACGGCGGCCGTCCCGAGGGGGCGGCCGCCGCGTAACGACTTGACGTTGGTGCGCTTACTTCGCTGGCGGGGGGGTCGCCGGCGCGCCGACGGCCGCCTGGCCGGCCCGTTGAGCAGCCGTGGGAGGCGCCGGCGGCGGCGGGTAGTATACGAGTCGGCCGCGCTCGACCGCCGCTACAGAACCGCCCTTGAGCGTAAACGGGGCACCATTGATGTAACCCATCGGCAGCATGCCCGTCTGCTGGTACACGTCGGCCGTCCTGACGACGGGATCCAGCGTGGAGAGTTCGAGGCCACCATTGATGCTCGTCGTGTAGCGCGACACGACCACCGGCCCGTTCCCGAACGCGAAGGCACCGCTGACGACCGGCACCGGCGAGATCTCGCTGGGCTGGCTGATCACGGCATCAAATGGGACGCCCGCCGCGTAGATCGTCTTCGCGAGAATCTCCACCATCTGCTGCTCGCTGGTGGCGAGGGTGTCCATCAGCAGGTCGTGTCCCCAGCTGCCGCCGGCCCGAAAGGCCGCCAGCTCCGGCTTCACGCTCGAGGCGATGGCGACGATCAGCGGAGACTCGCCGTAATTCAGCAGGTGCAACGCCTCGTCACCCAGTAGACGACGGGGCTTGACGGTTCGGCCCGCCCTCAGCTTGCCCGCGTCGTCCGGCTTGGCCGGCGAGAGGATCTGAATCGGCAGCGCCGATCCCTTGGTGCGGGTCACGGCGAACACGGTGACGTACGCGTCCTTGTTGACCGACAGCGACAATCCAGGCCAGTTCGCCAGCGACGTCACCGCCGTCACCCCGGTCACGGCAATCTGCGGCGTGGTCCCAACTGGGGACGGCTTCGGCGCCGTACCCTGCGCCGCGAGGGTTCCACTGACCGTCAACGAGGCGACGGCCGTGAGCAATGCACACGATCTGGTCATGTTCAGCCCCCTAGTAGGGAGGAAATTATTCGTCAATCCTCAACCAATGTTGGGGTCTCGGCCGTAATTGTCAAACGATTAGTAGTTGCCGTCGGATGCCCGCCCCATACAGGCGGGCACCGCACTATCCTTCTCGCACATGTCCCAGCCACGCGCCGATCAGCTCGACCCCACAGTCCTGGCGGCCCTCGGCCACCTGGAGCTCGTCGCCCGTTGGGTCGTCGACGGCTTCGTGACGGGTATGCACCGTTCGCCTCGCAAGGGTTTCAGTGTCGAGTTCGCCGAGCATCGGCCGTATATGCCGGGCGACGATCTGCGTTATCTGGACTGGCGGATCGCCGGCCGCGCCGATCGCTGGGTGGTCAAGCAGTTCGAAGAAGAGACCAACGCCCGGGCCATGCTCGTACTCGACGTGAGCGCGTCCATGCAGTGGACCAGCGACCCGGCCCGGCTCACCAAGCTGGCGTACGCCGAACGGCTGGCCGCTGCGGTGGCGTTGTTGCTATTGCGGCAACGTGATGCCGTCGGACTCGTCCGATTCGACGCCACGCTCCGTGACGTCGTGCCGCCGCGCTCGCAACGCACGCAGTGGCGCCGGCTGATGGCCGCGTTCTCGGAACCGGGCGGTGGCACCAGCTCTGACGTGGCGGGGGCGTTACTGCAGGCCGGCCGTTTGGTGCGTCGCCCGGGATTCGTCGTGCTCTTGTCCGACCTGCTCGCCGATCCCGAGCCGGTGGCCGATGCCGCGCGCACACTGCGGGCGCGAGGTCACGAAGTGCTGGTGTTGCATGTGATGGACCCCGCCGAACGCGACTTCCCCGATTCCGGTGAGGCGCGCTATCGCGATCCGGAATCGAAGATCGAAGTGCCGGCCTCTCCGTCCGACGTGCGCACGACGTACCAAGCCACGGTGCAGGAGGCGCTCGCAGAGTGGCGCGCTGCCCTCGGTCGGGCCGGCGCGCGGTACGCGGTCGCGATGACCGACGAGCCGTTCGGCCGACCGCTGCGCCATCTGGTCGGCGTGAACGGTCGCGGCGCGATGATCTGAACGACCTCCTCCGTGATGTTTCCGATTCTGTCGTAGTCCTCTCGCAGCCTCTCGATGGCGTTTCTCGCTCCGATGTTTCTGACGCTGGCCACCTTGGTCGGCGTGCCGTTGCTCGTGCATCTGTTGCGTCGAAAGGTCGGTCGCACGGTGGATTTCCCCGCCGTGCGCTACCTCACGCGCATGGAACAGGAACACAGCCGCGATCTCAAGTTGCGGCATCGGTTGTTGCTGCTGCTACGCGTGCTCGCCGTCTTGGCATTGGCACTGGCCGCCGCACGCCCCATCGCCAAACTCGCGGGGCTTGGTCATGCCCCCGTGAGTCTCGCCATTGTGCTCGACAATTCCATGAGCACCGGCATCATCGGCAACGAGCGCTCGGTCTTCGACAGCTTGCGGTCCGATGTGCGCGGACTGCTGTCGGATCTCTCGAACGACGATCGCGCCTGGATCGTGACCGCCGATGGACGCGTGATCGGAGGGAGCGCCGCGTCGCTGATGGAGTCGCTGAACGGGCTCGCGCCCTTGGGCGGACGTGGCGATCTGGCGGCCGCGACGCGCCGAGCCGTGGGACTCGCGCGCAGCGGGAATCCCCGTGCGCCGGTGGTGGCCATCGTGAGTGATGGACAGCGCAACGCCTTCGCCACCGACAGTGTGATCGACGCCGGCGCCGTGCCGGTCGTGGTCCTGGCCCACGGTACGGGTTCGGTGCGCAATCGCGCCGTCTTGGCGGCGCGGGCTGAGCCGGCACGATGGACGCCGTCGGGCACGGTGAACTTCGCCGTCAGTGCGCCCGATTCGTCCGAGTGGCGGGTGCTGCTGGACGGGCGCACGGTGGCACGCGGCGCGGTGGCCAGTGCGCCCGTGGCCGCGCCGGTGCGTCTCACACAGCGGCTCGCGAGCAACAGTACCGGGTGGGTGCGCGGCAAAGTGGAGCTCGACGCCGACGCGTTGCGGGCCGACGACGCGCGGTGGTTCGCGGTGCGCGTGGCCCCGCCGCCCATGGTGGCCGTGCGCAGCGAAGGCGGCCCGTTTCTCTCGGCCGCCCTCTCCACGCTGGTGGAAGAAAAACGTCTCGAGCGCGGAGCCGAAGGCGCGGCGCGCAGTGTGACCGTGTCGGGCGCCGATGCGGCCGGCGTGCGCTTGCCCGTGCTGCTCACGGCGCCGCTCGACCCCGTGCGCATCGGCGAAGCGAATCGCACGCTCACCCGGCTTGGTATTCCGTGGCGGTTCGGCGCCATCGCGCGCAATCTCGTGTTGGCCCGCGCCGCCAGTAGCGATGGCGCACCGCTCGATACCGCGGCGGCATCGGTGAGCGTCTTCGAAGGCACACCGGTGCGTCTGCGCTATCCGCTCGTGTATTCACCGGGCGGCAACAACGGCGGCGCTGGCGCTGGCACTGGTGCCGGTGCGCCGGCGATGCCCGATACGTTGGCCACCGCCGGTGGATCGGCCTGGGCCGTGGCCGGCGAAGGCTATGTGCTCATCGGCTCGCCGCTCGAGCCCGACGCCACGGAACTGCCGTTGCGTGCGGCCTTCGTGCCCTGGGTGCTCGAAGCGCTCTCGCGTCGCCTCGGTGAAGACGGTCGGCTCATTGAAGCGGTGCCGGGCGAGCACATCGCAGGGTTGCGCGGTGTGACCGGCCTCGAAGGCCCCGACGGAAAAGTGGTGGGCACCAATAGCGACCGTCTCACCGTTCCCAATGTGGCAGGGGTGTATTACCTGCGTCGTCAGTCCGCGCGCATCGGCGCGTTGGTCGTGAATCCGGAGCCAGAGGAGTCGGACGTGGTTGGGATGGGGCAGGGAGCAGCGGATAGCGCGGTGGCCGAGATGCGCACCCACATTGCCGGACGGGATGTCACGCCGGCCACTAGCGTGAGCGCGTGGCGCACCCTGGTGTTTGACCGCGCCGCTGGGCATGGCCTGCTGCTGCCGCTGGTGGCGCTGGCGCTCGCCGCGTTGCTGGCCGAATCCTGGTTGGCGAGACACTGATGGGCCTTCCCAGACTGCTCGATGCGATCGAGGCCCTGCCGGCATTCGCACGAGTGCACAAGGCGATTCCGGGCCCCGGTCAGAGTCTGCGCGTTGGCGGCCTGGCCGGCTCGGCCGACGCCGTGTTTGTGGCCGCCCTCGCTCGCGCGCTGCCGCAGCGACTGGTTGTCGTCATCACCGACCAAGTGGGCGACGCCGAACGCTGGTTGGCCGACTTACAGTCGCTGGTGGACGACATCCCCGTCGCGCTCTACCCGCCGCGCGAAGGGTTTGGCGAGGTCGAACCGCACGCCGAAGTCGCTGGCGAACGCGTGGAGACGCTCGAGAAGCTTGGACGCAGCGGGGTGCGCCTGTTGCTCACGACGGCGCGCGCCGTACTCGAACAGACCGCGCTGCCGCGAGCCTTGGCCGGTGCGCGGCTAGAGTTGCGTAAAGGCGATGTGCGTCGGCTGGAAGATCTCACGGCGCATCTCGAATCCATCGGATTCGAACGCGTGCCGATGGTGGAAGATGTCGCCCAGTTCTCCGTGCGCGGCGGCATCATCGACATCTACTCGTTCGGCATGGCCGAGCCGGTGCGCCTCGAGTTTTGGGGCGATGACATCGTTGAGTTGCGTCACATCGATCTCAACACGCAGCGCAGCACGCGCGATGCCGAACTCGCCCTGATCCTGCCGGTCGACGGCCGCGTTCGGGAAGACGAGGGAGAGGTCGAACGCGTGTCGCTGCCGTCGTTGTGGCCACCCGACGCCGTCGTCATCATGCCCGCTGGCACGTCGGTGTTGCCCGAGCTGGTGCGCACGTGGGATGAAGCCGCGCACCATCTCGAGCTGGCGCGTCGTCGCGGCGAAGAGTGGGTGCGTCGCGAACGGTTGTTCGTGCCGCCGCCGGAGATGGCGAGTACGCTGGCCCGCTTCGGCACCATTCGCATCGCACCGCCGCCGCAGCGGGCGGTCAGTGCCTCGTCGGCCGACCTTCAGCCGCAAGGGCCTGAGCCCGATGTGGTGTTCGCGACGCGTCCGCCCGAGTCGATCTCGCGTGACCTGCGTGTGCTGCGCAAGCTGCAGCGTGACGGGTTGCCCACGGTCATCCTGTGCGACAACGCCGGACAGGTGGAGCGTCTCGACGAACTGCTCGGCGAAGACGGCCCGCTGTCGGCGGCGCTCGCCATCGGCGTGCTCGGCGGCGGGTTCATCATTCCGAACGTCGTGCGCGTGCTCACCGATCACGAGATTTTCCGTCGTGATCGCCGGCTGCGTCGGACGCGCAAGTACACCACCGGTGCTCCGCTCGATACGATTGGGGCGCTCAAGCCAGGTGACTACGTCGTGCATCTCGAGCACGGCATCGGCATCTATCGCGGCATCGAAAAGATCTTCGTGCGCGAAAGCACGATCGAAGCGGCGGTCATCGAGTACGAAGGCGGCGATCGACTGAACGTGCCGCTGTATCGCATCGATCAGATCGAGCGATACCGCAGTGCCAGCGACGTGTCGGACGACGCACCGGCGCCGCGGCTGCACAAGCTGGGCGGCAATCGCTGGAAGCAGCAGCGCGAGAAGACGCGCATGGCGATTCTCGAGATGACGCAGGAACTGCTTGATCTCTATGCCCGTCGCAAGGTCGCCACGCGCCCCACGCATGGCGTGGATACGGCGTGGCAGCGGCAGCTCGAGAGTTCGTTCCTGTTCGAAGACACGCCCGATCAGCGCAAAGCCACCGAAGATGTGAAGCGCGACCTCGAGAGCGATCGCCCGATGGATCGCTTGCTCGTGGGCGACGTGGGCTACGGCAAAACCGAGATCGCCATTCGCGCCGCGTTCAAGGCGGTGCAGGGTGGCCGTCAGGTGGCCGTGCTGGTGCCCACCACCATTCTGGCCGAACAGCACGCCCGCAGCTTCGGCGATCGATTGGCCGATTTTCCGGTGACCGTGGAAGTCATGAGCCGCTTCCAGACCGCCAAGGAACAGGCGGTCGTGGTAGAGAAGCTCAAGAAGAAACAGATCGATATCGTGATCGGGACGCATCGTTTGCTCAGCCCCGATGTCGAGTTCGCGGACCTCGGACTGATCGTCGTCGACGAAGAGCACCGCTTTGGTGTGAAGCACAAGGAACGGCTCAAGCAACTCAAGCTACAGACCGACGTGCTCACGCTCA
The DNA here is from genome assembly GCF_031426495.1 of Gemmatimonas sp. Classification (NCBI taxonomy): domain Bacteria; kingdom Pseudomonadati; phylum Gemmatimonadota; class Gemmatimonadia; order Gemmatimonadales; family Gemmatimonadaceae; genus Gemmatimonas; species Gemmatimonas sp. Next base: position 25,211 of record NZ_JANPLK010000068.1, read on the forward strand.
CGGCCACGCCGATTCCGCGCACCCTGCACCAGAGCTTGGCGGGACTGCGCGATCTCACGCTCATGCAGACGCCGCCGCGCGATCGTTCGCCGGTGCTCACGTTTGTGGAGCCCTTCGACGACGCGCTGATCGAAGAGGCGATCTCGCGCGAGCTCGACCGCGGCGGGCAGGTGTTCTTCGTACACAATCGCATCGAGACCATCGAAGCGATCGCCGATCACCTGCGTCGTATCGTGCCGCGCGCCAAGGTGGCGGTGGGACACGGGCAGATGAAGGAGCGCGAACTCGAAAACGTGATGCGCCAGTTCGTCGATCACGAAGTGGACATCCTGGTGTCCACGCTCATCGTGGAAAGCGGGCTCGACGTGCCGAACGCCAACACGATGTTCGTGAACCGGGCCGATCATCTGGGGTTGGCCCAGCTCTATCAGCTCCGGGGGCGTGTCGGTCGGTCGCACCGTCGGGCGTATTGTTACCTGCTGGTACCCGATCGGGTAGACGAAGACGCCGAGCGCCGCTTGGCCGTGCTCGAGCACCATACCGAACTCGGCGCCGGCTATCGGATAGCCCTCAAGGACCTCGAGCTGCGTGGCGCGGGTAATCTGTTGGGGTCGGAGCAATCCGGCTTCGTGCATTCCGTTGGCTTCGATCTGTATCTGCGGCTGCTCGACGAAACCGTGCGTCAGCTGTCGGAAACCGGGGGCCAGAAGGCGTGGATCCCGGCCGACGTATCGCTCGATTTTCCGAGTTTTCTGCCCGACGACTACATCACGTCGCAGGAAGCCAAGCTCGATGTGTACCGCCGGCTTACGGCGTTACGCGAGCCCAAGGACATCGAGGCGCTCCAAAGTGAGGTTCGCGACCGGTTCGGTCCGATGCCCACGGCAGCCCACGCGCTCTTCGCGAGTGCCATGCTCCGGGTGCTTGGGGCGGCCCTCGGTGTGGAGGGGGTGCTTGTGCGGGCATCTGAAGCCCGTGTTAGTTTCAGGGCTGACGCAGTTCCTCGCCTGAAGGGTCTGTCAGCGGCTTTCCACGGTGTCCAGTTCCAAGTGGACGTCAAACGGACCCAGCCGCTGGCGCTCAAGTTGACCCGGTTAGGCGGGGCGGAAATGCTCGAGGGCCTGGTGCGCGCGCTGCGTGCCCTCGCTCCCTGATGGCAACCGACTGGATGCCGTTGGGGTCTCACCAACACTTCTCTTCACTCCGGTGCCGGAGTTCGACCTGATGAAATCGTATCGTTTGTCCGTGCTCGCTGCCGTCGCGTTCGCCGTTGCCTGTGGTGCCGCGTCCAATCCGGACGTCGCGGCCTCGGCCGGTGACCAACAGCTCTCCGTGACGCGCCTGGCGGACATCCTGGGCACTTCGCAGGCCCCGCTCGAAAAGGACGTTGCCCGTTCCATCGCCGAGCTCTGGGTGAATTACCAGCTCGTGGGTGTGGCGGCCGCCAAGGGCGACTCGCTCGCCGACAAGAAGACCATGGACGAGGCGCTGTGGTCGAATATCGACAACATCCGCGTCAAGAAGTTCTACGACAATGTCTCGAAGGGCTGGGATACACTCACCCCGGGCCCGGACGAGCAGCGGTACATGAATGGCGAGGCGATGGCCGCGCGTCATATCCTGGTCAAGGTTGAAGCCAACGCGACGCCGGAGCAGAAGGCCGCCGCGCAGAAGAAGGCAGAGGGCATCCGTGCCGAAGCCACTCCGGCCAACTTCGCCAAGCTGGCCGCGAAGAGCGACGAGCCTGGTGCTGGCGAGCGTGGTGGTGACCTTGGCCTGTTCGGCAAAGGCATGATGGTGCCCGAGTTCGAGAAGTGCGTCATGGCCATCAAGCCGGGCGAGATCTCGCCGGTGTGCGCGACGTCGTTTGGCTTCCACGTGATCTACCGCTCGCCGTATGCCGACGTCGCCGCGAAGTTCGCGCCGATCGCCAAGCAGCGGAACGTGCAGATCGCCGAGAGCACCTATCTGGCGAAGGTCGAGTCGTCGAATGGCGTCGAGCTGACGTCGGGCGTCGCCGTGAAGGCCAAGGCCATCGCGCGCAACCCGCTCGGCTACGGCAAGGACAACGGCAAGCTCGCCACGTACAAGAGCGGCGAACTCACGGCGTCGGAATTCGCCAACTGGGTGGCGGCCTACCCGCCGAACTCGCAGATCCGTCCGCAGCTCCTGAACGCGCCGGATTCGCTGGTCGAGAAGTTCGTGCGCCAGATCGTGCGGAACGAGCTCGTGCTGCACCAGGCCGACAGCGCCAAGGCGACGCTCGATACCGCCGAACTGTCGAACCTGTATTTGAATTTCAAGAACGCCGTGACGCAGACGTGGAGCTCACTCAACGTCGAGCCGTCGAAGCTCGCCGACAGCGCGAAGGCCGGTGGCGACAAGGCGAAGATCGCCGCCGCGCGCATCGAGTCGTTCTTCGACAAGCTGATCAAGAACGAAGTGCCGTTCGTGGACGTGCCGTACCCGGTCGCCCATGCGCTGCAGAAGAAGTTCGCGTTCGCGATCAACGATGCGGGTCTCGACAAAGTTGTCGAAAAGGCCAAGACGGTGCGTGCCACGTCGGATTCGCTGAAGGCCGGCAAGGGCGCCCCGGGCGTTCCGGCTCCGGGCGGTGCTCCGGCCCCGATGCCGATGCCGACGCCTGACACGACCAAGAAGTAAGCCCGTTTTTCAACGAACCCCTGGTCATCCGACCGGGTACTATACGGAATGATGCCCAGACTGCTTTCTCTGCTGACCGGCGCCGCGATCATCGCGGCGCCGTTGTCGGTTACGCTGGCGCAGGACGCGCCGAAGCCGGCGCCCAAGGCGGCCGCCACCGATACGGTGCAACCCAAGGGATTGCCGGTCGACGGCATCGCGGCCGTGGTTGGTGATCAGGTGGTGCTCGTGTCCGAGGTACTGGCCGCGGTCAACTCGGCCCGCTCGGCGGGGGCCAAGGTGAACTCGGCGCAGGATCTCGTGAAGCTGGAGCAGGAAATTCTGCAGCAGCTGGTGGAAGCCGAGCTGCTCGTGCAGAAGGCGAAGGAGATGAAGGTCGAGGCGAACGAGGCCGAGCTTCAGCGATCCATCGATGACAACGAGAAGCAGATCCGTTCGCAGTTCAAGACGGAAGCCGAGTTCAAGGCGGCGCTCAAGGAAGCCGGTTTCGGGACGGTCGACGAGTGGCGCAAGCTGCAGAACGATCAGCTCAAGCGTCGCAACCTGCAGCAGGAAGCAGTCAGCAAGTTGAAGCGGGACGGCAAGATGACGGCGATCAATGTGACGGAAGCCGAGATCACCGAGGCGTTCGAGTCGAATCGCACGAAGTTGCCGCGCAAGGAAGCGCGCGTGGGCGTGCGTCAGGTCGTGATCGCGACCAAGCCGTCTGAGGAGTCGAAGAAGAAGGCGCGCGCGAAGATCGATTCGATCCGCGTCGAGCTCGACAAACACCCGGAAGACTTCGAGAACATCGCCAAGAAGGAGTCGATGGACGGCACGAAGGAGCTCGGTGGTGACCTCGGCTGGAATCGTCGTGGTCGGATGGTGCCCGAGTTCGATCGCATGATGTTCGCGCTCAATCCGGGCATCATCAGCCCCGTGGTGGAAACGGGGTTCGGCTATCACATCATCCGCGTGGATCGCGTACAGCCCGCCGAAGTGAAGGCGCGCCACATCCTCATCCGTCCGCAGCTCGATACGGCCGATGAACGTCGGGCGAAGGCGCTGGCCGACAGCATTGCCGCGGCGTGGCGTGCCGGCGGCAGCTTCGACTCACTGAGCGTGAAGTTTCACGACGCGGCGGGTGGCGAAGACAAGTCGATTCCGGAGTATCCGCGTAGCGAACTCCCCGAGCCGTATCGCAACGCGCTCGAAGGAAAGAAGCTGGGCGACATCATCGATCCGTTCCCGATGCCCGATCCGTCGGCCGGCGTCAACAAGTTTATTGTGGCGCAGGTGACGTTCCTCGATGAGGCTGGCGAGTTCACGCTCAAGGAAGTGCGCGAGCGCTTGCGTTCGCAGCTCTCGGAAGAGCGCAGCATGCGTCGCCTCATCGACACGCTGAAGAAGCAGACTTATGTGTCGGTGCGCTATGATCCGTCGAAGCAGACGGTGACGCCGTAAGGCGGCGACGTTGATGCGCCTCGCGCTCACCCTCGGCGATCCCCGTGGCATCGGTCCGGAGATCGCCGCCAAGGCGCTCAGTGACCCGCGGATCGCGGCGCTGGGCGCTTCGTGGTATGTGATCGGCCCGACGGGCACACCGGTGCCGGTGCAGGAATCCATCGGCGTCTGGGCGCCTACTGGCCACGCCGCCGACGACATTGCACTGGCCGGGCGTTTGGCCGGGCTCGCGGTGGAGCGCGCCGCCCGCATGGCGCTGGCGGGTGAGGTGAGCGGCATCGTGACTGCCCCCCTCGACAAGGCGGCGCTGCAGGCGGGTGGGTTCGACTTTCCCGGCCACACCGAGATGTTGGCCGAGCTGGCCGGCGTGCCCGCCACCATGATGCTGGCGTCGGACACGCTGCGGGTGGTGCTGGCCACCACGCACATCGCCCTGCGTGACGTGCCGTCGGCGGTCACCCGCGAGGCGCTGTTGCAGGCCGCCTACGCCACCCGCGAGGGGCTGCGAAAGGACTTCGGGGTCGCCGAGCCCCGACTGGCTCTCTGTGCCCTCAATCCGCACGCGGGCGACAGCGGTCGGTTCGGGCACGAAGACGATGACCTGCTGGCTCCTGTGGCTCGGGAAGCGGGCATGGCTGGGCCTTACCCGGCCGACACGGTATTCGTGCGCGCCATGCGCGGCGAATTCGACGCCGTGATCGCGCCGTATCACGATGTCGGCATGACGGCGATCAAGGTGGCGAGCTTCGGCAGCGCGGTGAACGTCACGCTGGGGCTGCCGTTCGTGCGCACCAGCCCGGATCATGGCACGGCGCTGGATATTGCGGGGCAGGGGGTGGCCAGCGCCGAGAGCCTGGTGGCGGCCATGCAACTGGCAGTGGGGATGGTGGAGCGACGGCGCGCCGGCTGAGCGCTGCGCGCGGATCACGAGGCGCGGATCGCGAGGCGCCGTCACACGTCCGTTACCGAGTCCCCCCATTGTCTCTAAGTGTATGGCCCCATTAACTTTTAAGGCTATGCAGATTCGTAACGTCGCCATCATCGCGCACGTCGACCACGGGAAGACCACCCTCGTCGACAAGATGCTCCGCCAGGCTGGAGCCTTCCGCGAAAATCAGGTCGTAGAAGAACGCGTGATGGATTCCAATCCGCTTGAAAAAGAGCGCGGAATCACCATTCTCGCCAAGAATACGTCGATCCGTTGGAACGACACGAAGATCAACATCGTCGACACGCCGGGCCACGCCGATTTCGGTGGCGAAGTGGAGCGCATTCTGCGCATGGTCGAAGGCGTACTGCTCGTCGTGGACGCGTTCGACGGTCCGATGCCGCAGACGCGGTTCGTGCTCCGCAAGGCGCTCGAACTCGGTCGCACCCCGATCATCGTCATCAACAAGATCGATCGCCCCGGCGCCGATCCGTTGCGTGTGCATGATGAAGTGCTGTCGCTGTTCATCGAACTCGAAGCGACGGAAGAGCAGCTGAACGCGCCGGTAGTGTACGCCAGCGCGAAGCAGGGGCTCGCCACGATGGACATGGATGTCACGCCGGTCGATCTGCAGCCGCTGTATCAGACGATCGTCGACACCGTGCCGCCGCCGCCGTCAGACAGCGAAGGCACGTTCCAGATGCTCGTGTCCACCATCGAGTATTCGGCGTACCTCGGCCGCATGGCGATCGGACGCGTGGAGCGTGGTATCGTGCACCTCGGCGATTCGGTCACGCTGCTGCCGTTCGAAAGCGACAAGCCGATTCAGCGTGGTCGCGTGTCCAAGCTGTACGGCTACGAAGGCCTCGAGCGCGTGGAAATCCAGGAAGCCTCGGCGGGCGAAATCGTGTTGCTTGCCGGCTTCGAAGATGTCGACATCGGCAGCACACTTACTGATCCCGACCATCAGGAGCCGCTCCCCGGCATCAGCGTGGAGTCGCCCACGATCAGCGTCGACTTCGTGGTGAACAATTCGCCGTTCGCGGGCAAGGACGGCAAGTTCGTCACGTCGCGTCAGCTGCGTGAGCGCCTGTACAAGGAGCTCGAGCGCAACGTGGCGCTCCGCGTCGAAGACAGCGATTCCACCGATGCGTGGAGCGTGTCCGGTCGCGGTGAATTGCACCTCTCCATCCTCATGGAGACCATGCGTCGCGAAGGCTTCGAATTTCAGGTGTCGCGTCCGAAGGTGATTCTGCGCACGGACGAGAAGGGCCAGAAACTCGAGCCGTTCGAAGAATTGGCGATTGACGTGCCCGAGGAATACCTCGGCACCGTCATCGAGAAGCTCGGACCCCGCAAGGCCGAGATGATCGAGATGAAGAACCCGGGGCAGGGGCTGGTGCGCCTGCTGTATCGCGTGCCGGCGCGTGGACTGTTCGGCTACCGCAGCGAGTTCCTCACGGACACGCGCGGCACCGGCATCATGCACCACCGCTTCCTCGAGTATGGGGCGTGGGCGGGCCCGCTGTCGGGCCGTTCGCGCGGTGTGCTCGTGTCGATGGAAAACGGCACGATCATCGCGTTTGCGCTGTTCAGCTTACAGGAGCGCTCCACCCTCTTCGTGACGCCGGGCGACGCGGTGTACGAAGGCATGCTGATCGGTGAGAACTCCCGTCCGGGCGACATGGACGTGAACCCGACGAAGGAAAAGAAGCTCTCGAACATCCGCACCAAGTCGACCGACGAAAACATCACCCTCGAGCCGCCCCGGGAGATCACCCTCGAAACCGCGCTCGAGTATATCGAAGACGACGAGCTCATCGAGATCACCCCGCTCAACATCCGACTCCGCAAGCGTCTCCTCTCCACGAGCGACCGCAAGCGGACCAACCGCGAGACGAAGCGGGAACGGACGGCCTAAGAACGGGCTGCGCGCTCGGCTCGGCGTGAACGGTTCGTCACCGGACCGTTCCGCCGAGGTTCGACGGTGGTTCGACCAATTTTCTGGTAGGGCGCGCACACTTTCGGGTTGCGCCGCGGCGAGCGTCTGCCGATACTCCCGTTCACGCCGTCTCGAAAACCTCGTTGCCGTTCGGCCATCCGCAGAACGTGCGCGCGGAACACCATCACCACTCGAAGGAGAATCGTCCCATGTTGGAGCAGTTCGGGTCGTCGTCGCTGGACGCGCTCGAAGAGCAGTTGCCGTCCTCGGTTTTTGCGCTGGCTGCCGACGATGAAGATTTCGACGACGAAGGTCTCGACGACGATCTCGACGACGATGAGGATGAGGATGATGACGTCGATTTCGATGATGATGACGACGACGACGATGAGGACGATGATGACGACGACCTCGATGATGATGACGAGGACGACGACGACGATGAAGACGATCCGGACTACGACGTCGACGGGTTCGACGAAGACGATCCGGACGCGTGACGGAAAAGGGCGGGCGATACTCCTACGGGGTGTCGCTCGTTTACCTTTCGGCCGCACTTGCCCCGAGTGGTTCGGCGGGGTACATTATGCGGCTCTGGCGGAGATGGTGAACTCTCCTTCGGGCCTTTAGCTCAGGTGGTTAGAGCGCACGCCTGATAAGCGTGAGGTCGTAGGTTCAACTCCTACAAGGCCCACTACAAACAACGGCGGCGGCATCGGATCTCTCGATGCCGCCGCCGTTTTGTAGTGTAAGGCGCGGCTGCCTACTTTGTCGGCCGCGCCGTGAGGTCGAGCGCGGCGCGCAGTCCCTTGGCCAGTGTAGTCGCATTCGCATTGGCCCAGAAATGCATGAAGAACAGCCGCGGAGACTCGTCGAGCATGTGGCTGTGCAACGCGGTCACTTCGATGCCGTGTTCGCGTAACGCCCGCATGACGGGATTCACCTCCGCTGCGGTCATCACGAAGTCGCCCGTGATCGCGGCCTTTCCGCCGCCGGTGGGCTGGAAGTTCATCACCGTCGCCACGCCCATCGCCGGCGGCACCTCCATGCCGTGCGCCATGATCCGTTCGGCCCGTGCCGCATTCACTTGATACACGCCGCCGTTCACCCGTCCCGCGACGCCGAGCATTCGCGCGATGGCGGCGGTGTCCAGCTCGAACGCAGCCTGGGGGGCCATGGCCGGCGCGGTCGGCGCAGTCAGCGGCGTCCTGCTGGCGCCGAGCGCAAGGCGAATGGCGCTCGCGATCTTCGCCGCGTCTCCGTGCGCGTCGATGTGCATGTAGAGCACACGTGGGCTCTCACGCAGCACGTGTTGGTGCAGGGCTGTTTGCTCCACCCCGTTCTGCTGCAACCGCAGCATGACCGCGCTGACCTCGTCTTCGGTGAGCACCAGGTCACCCATGACCATGGTCGCGCCGGCGGCGTCCATCCGCTTGAACGCCACCCACGAGCCGAGAGCGAGCGTGGGCTTCAGTGTCACGCCGTCGGCGACGACGGTGAGATCGGTGCGGGGGAAACCAAATCGCAATACGTCGCCGGGTTGCATGGTGCCACGTCCGCCAAGCGCCTGCTGCACACGTGCCCAGGCGGGGCCGCCATCTGGCGGCGGCGTGACCTGTGCCGCAGCAGGTATCGCGCTGGCAACCGTCATGCCGACGGCAATCCACATACGTGATCGCAGGGTCATCTCAACCTTCCTCGCATTGCCTTGTGCCATGGCGGAACCTCTGGAAGCCGGGCCGCGATCTGCGGTGGGAACAGGAGCCTTCCACCATACGTCGCGTGTGGTACCAGCGCCTGTGATAAGATATGCGTACGGTCGGGGGGCGCGCGCTATCGCCGCGCCTGGTGGTTCCCGTCCCTCCCCACTTCGCGCATCCGTGCCAGTCGCACTCCGCTTGAACTCCCGTGCGCTGATCGCCGCGCTGACCGTCACACTGCTCTCGGCGTCGCTGATGGGTGCGCAGCCCGTGGTCGACGCGGCGGGGACGCGTTTGCGGACTGCCAGCGCAGCAGGCGCTGCCGTGGCGTCGTTGCGAAGCGCGCCCCTCGGCGCAGCATTTCGCCTCGACGGGCGATTGGACGAAGCCATGTGGGCGGCCGCCGACTCCATCGGCGCGCTCACCGAAATTGAACCCGTGGCCGGCCGGATGCCGGCCGGGCGCACGGTGGTGCGCGTGCTGCGCGACGAGGACCAGCTCGTGATCGGCGTGCGGGCTGATGACCCGAACCCCGATGGCATCGTGAGTTTCGCCCGCGAGCGTGATAACTCGCTGGCGAACGAGGATCACATTAAGATCGTGCTCGACACCTATCTCGACGGTCGCTCGGGCTACGTGTTCGCGGTGAATCCCAACGGCGCGCGTTACGATGCCTTGATCTCCGGCGACGGCGAGAACGCAAACTGGGACGCCGTGTGGGACGCGGCGGCCGCGCGCACGGCAACAGGATGGTCGGCCGAGATCGTGATTCCGGTTCGTAGCCTGCAATTCGCCAGCGGACTGACCACGTGGGGCTTCAACGTGCAGCGGCGCGTGCAACGGTTGCTGGAGAACGATCGCTGGGCGAGTCCGGTGCGCGATTTCAAGATCACCCAGACTTTCCGCGCCGGTCGGCTCACGGACTTGCCGGCGTTCGCCCTCGGGCTCGGCCTCAGCGTTCGTCCGTCGCTCATGGGCGCCACGGGCGTGCCGGCCCCGGGGGCGATGCGCCGCGATGAACGCGACCTGAGTCTCGACATCACGCAGACGCTGGGCGCGAGCACACTGGCGGCCCTCACCGTGAATACGGACTTCGCCGAGACCGAGGTCGATACGCGTCGCACGAATCTCACGCGTTTCCCGATTGTCTTTCCCGAGAAGCGCACGTTCTTCCTGCAGGGCGCGGATATCTTCGACTTCGGGCTCAGTCTGGGCGACGACGTCCGGCCGTTCTTCAGCCGTCGCATCGGTTTGCTGAACGGCAACGAAGTGCCCATTCGCGCCGGCGTGAAGGTCACGGGGCGCGGTAACGGCGCGAACTTCGGCGGCATCGCGCTGCGCACCGGCGACCTTCCGTTGGCCACGAGTTCCGGCACCACCTTGCCTTCGACGGCGAACACGCTTGGCGTGCTGCGCTACAAGCAGAACCTCGGGCGCGAATCCACGGTGGGTATGATCGGCACGCTCGGTGATCCCACAGGACGTGCCGACAGCTGGATGGCCGGCCTTGATGCGACCTACCAGACCTCGCGCTTCCACGGCAACAAGAACTTGGCGATGGGAGTGTGGGGGCTGCAGACCGACCGGGCGGGACTCACCGGCGAGAAGACGGCGTGGGGCGCGAAGATCGACTACCCGAACGACCTGTGGCAGATCTCGGCGACATTCAAGCGTATCGGCGACGGCTTTGACCCGTCGCTCGGGTTCGTGCCGCGCGCCGCGGCGCAGATCATCACCTTCACCAGCAACTTCGTGCCGCGTCCGCGCGGGCGGGTGGCCGGTTTACGCGTCCGGCAGATGGTGAACGAATTCCAACCCCGCGTCGTGACGGACCTGAACGGGAAGTGGGAGAGCTATCGCATCTTCATGGCGCCGGTGAACTGGCGTCTCGAGAGCGGTGACCGTTTCGAACTCAACGTGAATCCCACCGGCGAGCGACTGGCGGCGCCATTCACGATCGCACCGGGCGTAACGATTCCCGTTGGTGCGTATCACTGGTATCGCTATCGCCTGGAGGGCGGCCTGGCCGCCAAGCGCCGGTTGAGCGGGCAGGCCACGTGGTGGTTCGGGTCGTTCTACAGCGGCACGCTCAACGAAATCATTTTGACCACGGCCTGGAAGCCGTCCTCGCTGATCAACCTGGAAGTGAATGGCACGCGTAACATCGGACGGCTCCGCGAAGGCGGCTTCACGCAAGATCTGGTCGGCACACGTGTGCGTATCAACGTGTCGCCGAATCTGCAGCTCAACAGCTACGCCCAATACGACAATCAGAGCGACACCTTTGGGGCCAACACGCGAATCCGCTGGACGTTCTCACCGCTCGGTGACCTGTTCATCGTGTATAACCACAATCTGCGGCACGACATCAACGGCGATACCGGACTGCCCTACGGCACGGGTCTGCAGACGGATCCCACCGCGCGCTATCCGCGCAACTGGGGTTTCGGATCCAATCAGCTCCTGGTGAAGCTGCAGTATGCGTTCAGGTACTGAGTCGCGCCCCCACTGGCGGGTCGCATAGACAACCAATAGGCTTCACCAGATGCCTCGGCCCTTCCGCTTTCGCCTGATCGCACTTGTCGTCGCCCTGCTCGGCGGGTTTGCCGCGCCGGCGTCAGCGGTCACGCACGGATGGCTTCATGACCACGTGGCGCACGAACGGGCCGATCATCACGGTGACGTGGCGAGCGAGGAGCCGCCGGTCGAGCATGGCACGACGTCGCACGGTGCCGAACTCGAAGAGTCTGAGAATCACCATCGGCACGGACACCGCTCCGTTGACGTCGGCCCTGCATCACGCGACGGCATGCGGCTCGCTGTGGTCGCCGATGCCGCCGTTACAACGATGCGCGTTGAGATACCAGACGCCATCGTGGTCGCGGTCCCCTCGGTCGCGTTCGCCAATCGCAACCGGTTGGCGGGACCCGACCCCGGCGGTACGTCTCCGCCCAGTCTACGAGCTCCGCCCGTTCGCTGATCGCTGTCGACCGACGGTGTGCCCGCGCGTTCCCGGGTATTGCCGTCTCGACAGCCTGTTCTGGTGATCGCGCGTGTCCCACTCCACTGATCGCGGAGCAGGGGGCCGCCCTTCGACATCCCGGATCGGTCAGCCGTGCCTACAACCTGCTTTCACTTCGTCCGCTCGCGAGGGTGCGATGCGCTCGTGCGCTGTAGCGCGCCGGCGATCCTCTCCCTGGCGCTGACGGGGCTTCTCACCGGCGTTCCCCGCCCGGTACACGCGCAGCTCTCGCTCGCTGCGGCGCAACGCACGGCGCGCGAGGTGAGCTCCGAGCTCCTCGCGGCTCGCGAGACGAACGCGGCGGCTGCGGCGCGCGCGCGTCAGGCTGCCGGCTTCGCGAATCCCACGCTGTCGTACGGCCGCGAGCAAACGTCCCGCGGGCTACAATCCAACGCGCAGAATATTGCGCAGCTAGAGCAGGTCTTTGAGATCGCCGGCCAACGCGGCGCGCGCATGTCGGTGGCACGACTTCGCGTAGCGGCAAGCGTCGAACGGCTCGCCGCTGCCGAGCTCCAGCTCAACGTTGACGTCGCACAGGCGTTCGCCTTGGCGATCACGGCCGATGATCGACTCAGGATCGCGGAGCAGGGGGCCAACGCGTTTGCGGAAGCCCAACGGGTCAGCGACGCGCGGCTCGCGGATGGGGATATCTCGGGGTATGCCGCGCGTCGCCTTCGGCTGGAATCCGCGCGGTTCGCCGCTGTACGATCCGCTGCCGCGCTCGAGCGGCGGGCCGCACGGTCGGCACTCGCCTCGCTGCTCGGGCTCGGCGGTCGCGCCGGCGATACGCTCACACTAGCACGCGACGCCTCCGATGGCGTGTTCGCTCCGCGGGTGCTCGGTCTCGACTCGCTCATGGCGCTGGCCGTGCGACAGCGCGCCGAACTCCGCATCGCCATGCTCGAGGCGGAGACGCTCGAGGCCGAAGCGCGACTCGTTGGGCGCGAGCGCATTCCGACACCCACGCTGTCTCTTGGATACAAGGGAGAGCGCGTTGCCGATCCGCAGTTGGGGTCGCTCACCGGGTTCAGCGGCTACGTCGCCGGCTTCTCCATCCCGCTGCCGATTCTCGACCGCCGCCAGGCCAGCGTTGATGCGGCGTCGGGTGACGCGCGCGCAGCCCGCGCGACGATCGAGGCCGTTCGTCGTCGCGTGCAGCGAGAAGTCGTCGAGGCGTACGACGCGCTCACGGCCGTCGAGGAGCAGCAGGCATTGTTGGCCCCGCATCTCGGCGACGAGTCTCGGGCTGCGATGCGCGCCGTGCAACTTGCGTATGCGGAAGGCGAAATCTCTCTCGTGGAGTGGCTCGACGCCGTTCGCGCCTATCAAGACGCGGAGTTGACCGCGCTCACCTTGCAGGCGGAGGCGGCGACTCGCCGCGCTGCCCTCGACCGCGTTGTCGGCGCGCGTCTTCCATCCCCGGTTTCGCTGAGGCGCTGAGCCATGATGACTATGACGAATATGCTTCGACTCGTACGCTACGGTGCGGCGGCTGTCAGCAGCGGTGCGCTCGCCGCGTGCAACAACGGTGCGAACGCCGGTTCCGATGCGTCGGGTGTCGAGGCGGTAGCCGGTCCGGCCGGAGGCGCTATTACCATGTGGACGGATTCCACCGAACTGTTCATGGAGCATCCGGCCCTGATCGTCGGTGTTCCCGACAAGTTCGCCGTGCACTTGACCGACATCACCGACTTCGCGCCGCTGCGTAGCGGCCGGATCACGCTACGCTTTACGCCGCGCGATGGGGGAAATTCGCTGGTGGTGGTTCAGGACGCGCCGCGCGCACCCGGGATTTATGGTCCGAGTCCTGAGTTCACGGCCGCTGGCGTGTACGACCTCACGATCCTCGTGGACAGCCCACAGGCGCGCGACACGCTCCGGGTGCCGGGACTTCGCGTGTACGCGAACGCGAAGGAAGCCCCCACGGAAGGGGCGGAGGCCGACAATGGAATTCCGTTCCTCAAAGAGCAGCAGTGGAAGTCGCCTGGCTTCCGCACCGACTTTGCGGTTGAGGGAGACATTGCCGCCTCATTCGATGCTAATGGACAGATCGAGCCCGCCGCAGGCAACTATGCGGATGTCACCGCACCGATTGGCGCACTGGTCGATGCCGGAGGTGTCTCGTCGTCGCCGGTGCCGGGGCAGCAGGTCTCCCGTGGGCAGATCCTCGCGTATCTGACACCGTCGCTCGGGGAGGGCGGCAGTGCCTTTGCCGATGCGCGAGCGGCGCTGCGCGAAGCGGAAGATGAGCACGCGCGTGCCGTTCGGCTGCTCGCGGTCGAAGCCGTACCGCAGCGTCGCGTGCATGAGGCGGAGAATCGCTTGCGCGCTGCGAAGGAGGCACTCGCTGGTCTCGGCGGTGGCGATCTGTCCCCGAGCGGCAAGGTGGCGATCCGAGCTCCGATTGGTGGCGTGGTGATCCGGCGGAGCATCACGCCGGGCGGTCGCGTCGAGGCGGGCAGTTCGCTCTTCACGTTGGTCGATGCGACACGCGTCTGGCTGAAAGTGAATGTGCCGTCGTCTCAGGCAAGTCGCGTGGATCGTGCCTCGGGCGCGGAGTTCTCGGTTGAGGGAAGTACGCGGCGCTACACCGCACGGCGCGCCGTCTCGATCGGCAGTGTGATCGATTCCATGTCGAGGACGGTTCCGGTGTTGTACGAAGTCATGAACGGCGACGGCAGTCTCAAAGTCGGCGCGGCCGCGCGCGTGGCGCTGCGTACCGGCCAGCGGGCGCGCGGGCTGCTCGTGCCATCCAGCGCGATTCTCGATGAAGACGGCCGCACGGTCCTCTACGTGCAGCCGAGTGGCGAGCGCTTCGAGAAGCGCGAAGTCACGGTACTCGGCATCGAAGGCTCGCGTGCCGTTATCGGTGCCGGACTACAGCGCGGCGATCGTGTGGTCACCGGTGCGGCGTATCAGGTGCGTCTTGCCTCGTTGTCCACGAGCGTGCCGACGCACGGTCACGAACACTAGGCGACGACGATGCTGAATCATCTCATCGGCTGGTCGTTACGCAATCGCGTGATCGTGCTTGCGGCGTCGGCGATCATGCTGGTCGCGGGGGCAATCACCGCGTACCAGATGCCGGTCGACGTATTTCCCGACCTGACCGCGCCCACGGTGACCGTACTCACCGAGGCGCACGGTATGGCGCCGGAAGAGGTCGAAGCCTTGGTGTCGTTTCCTATCGAGACGGCGGTCAACGGCTCGACCGGTGTTCGTCGTGTGCGCTCATCCACCGCGCAGGGCATTTCGGTGGTCTGGGTCGAGTTCGACTGGGGCACCGACATCTTCCGCGCGCGACAGATCGTCGCGGAGAAACTGCAGGTAGTGGCCAACGCGCTGCCGGTTGGCGTTGCGGCACCCACCTTGGCGCCAGTCTCGTCGGTCATGGGCGAGATCATGATGATCGGCCTCACCGCACCCGATAGTGCCCGGCGAGGGACCCAAGCGCCGGTGTCGATGATGGACCTGCGCACCATCGCCGACTGGACGATTCGCCGCCGCCTGCTCGCGGTTCCGGGCATCGCGCAGATCATCCCGATCGGTGGCGACGTGAAGCAGTACCAGGTGATCGCCGATCCCGCGCGCATGCTCTCGGCCGGCGTCACGCTGGATCAGGTCGTGCGCGCTGCGGCTGGATCGAATGCCAACGCCGCCGGCGGCGTGTACATGGACAAAGGGCAGGAATATGTGATACGCGGGATCGGGCGCGTGCAGTCGGTCGCCGACATCGCAAACACGGTGGTCGCCATACGCGGGGGGACCCCGGTCATCATGTCGCAGGTGGCCGACGTGCAGGTTGGAATGGCACCGAAGTACGGTGATGGTTCGGTCAACGCGAAGTCCGCCGTGGTGTTGGCGGTACAGAAGCAGCCCGGTGCCAATACGCTCGAACTCACGCGGCGTATCGAGCGCGAACTCGACGCAATGCAGCGCGCCCTGCCTCCGGGTGTGCTCATCGAGTCGCAGCTGTTCCGGCAAGCCAGCTTCATCGCTGTCTCCATCGAGAACGTGCTGAAAGCGCTGCGCGACGGAGGAATCCTCGTGGTCGTCATCCTGTTCCTCTTTCTCTGGAACGCGCGGACTACGATGATCTCGCTCGTTGCCATTCCATTGTCATTGGTGGTGGCAATCTTCGCCATGAAGCTGTTCGGGATCAGTGTGAACACCATGTCGCTCGGTGGCATGGCCATCGCCATCGGCGCGCTGGTCGACGATGCCATCATCGATGTCGAGAATGTCTTCCGACGTTTGAAGGACAACCACCATCGTCCCGAGGGCGAGCGTCGCTCGTCGCTTCGTGTGGTGTACGATGCGTCGCGCGAGATCCGCGCCAGCATCGTGAAGGCCACGCTGATCATTATCGTCGTGTTCCTCCCCTTGTTCTTCCTGGGCGGCGTCGAAGGCCGCCTGCTGCGGCCGCTCGGGTTTGCGTACGTCGTGTCGATTCTCGCGTCATTGTTGGTCGCGGTAACGATCACTCCCGTGCTGTGTGCGTATCTGCTCCCGAACGCGAGGGCCGTACAATCGGAAGAGGAGAGCGCCCTCGTTCGGTGGCTGAAGCGGCGATATGCGCCGGTGCTCGACTACGTGTTGCGCATTCCACGGGCGGTACTCACCGCAGCGGCAGTGGCCGTACTACTCTCGGCGGCAGCCGTGCCGTTCCTGGGATCAGCCTTTCTTCCCGAATTCAACGAGGGAGCACTCACCGTCAGCGTGGTGACCATACCGGGCACGTCGCTTCAGGAATCGAACGCGATTGGTAAACTGGTCGAACAGATTCTGCTCGCCAAGGCGGCCGTCATCAACACGGATCGACGTCAGGGGCGAGCCGAATTGGACGAACACGCACAGGGAGTGAACGCCGCCGAAATTGACGTGACGCTGCGAAACGATGTCGACAAAGAGCGTCTCTTCGCGGCGCTGCGAGACGAGTTCGCGGCCATTCCCGGAACCAATGTCACGATTGGTCAGCCGATCGGACATCGCATCGACCACATGCTTTCGGGTACGCGGGCCAATATCGCCGTAAAGATCTTCGGCCCCGATCTCCTGCAGTTGCGGCAGATAGGCGGTGCGGTGCGAGACGCGATGGCTGTGGTGCCGGGGGTCGCCGACCTGCAGCTCGAGCAGCAAATGGATGTTCCGCAGCTGCACGTACGCGCCGATCGCGCGGCGCTGGGACGATACGGCATGACGGTGGGCCAACTGGCGGAAGCGATCGACGTTGCGTTCAACGGTGAAGCGGTCTCGCAGGTGCTGGAGGAAGGCCGCAGTGTCGACCTGGTCGTTCGCTTTCCTGAGAGCGCGCGGGCCAACGCCGACGCGATCGCGTTAGTCGCATTCGATACGCCGAGTGGTCAACGGGTCCCGCTGTCGCAGTTGGCCACGGTCGCCGTGACGCGAGGGCCGAACACGATCTCCCGGGAGGATGTGCAACGAAAGATCGTCGTGCAGGCGAACGTAGCGGGTCGCGATCTGGGTAGCACGGTGAGTGACATACAGCGCGTGGTCAACGAGCAGGTGATGCTACCGGTAGGGTATCACGTGAGCTACGGTGGTCAGTTCGAGGCCCAGGCTGAATCGACACGCACGCTGTCGCTGCTGTCGTTGCTATCGGTCGCGGCGATCTTCCTGATCTTGTACTCTGAATTCAGGTCCGCGCGCACCGCCATGCTCGTAATGGCCAATCTTCCGCTGGCATTGATTGGTGGCGTGCTCGCCGTTTTTGTGACCAGTCGTGTCGTGAGTATCGCATCGCTCGTAGGGTTCGTGACCCTGTTCGGCATCGCCACCCGCAATGGAATTCTTCTAGTCTCGCACTATCGGCAACTGCTGGCTGAGGGCGCTCCATTCCGCGAGGCGGTCGTACGAGGATCGATGGAGCGACTTTCTCCCATTCTGATGACTGCCCTGACGGCCGGTCTCGCACTTATTCCGCTCGCCATGGGCGGCGGCGAGCCGGGCAACGAGTTGCAAACACCGATGGCTATCGTAATTCTTGGTGGGCTGCTGTCGGCGACGGCACTCAATATGTTGGTGCTGCCTGCGCTGTTCTGGCTGTTCGGCGATCGGACGGCAACGCCCTCGCCATCATTTGACGGGTTGACCGACTGACTGATGACCATGCTCACCCCCGCGCAACGCACTCACACGTTGATCGACCTGCTGCACCGTCGATCCTGGCTCGTAACACTGGGCCTCGTTACGCTGATGACGCTGGCGTTCCCCTTCGAGGCACTCGCACACGGCGTCTCGGCCGGCGACAAGGGATACATCCAAGAAACGTTCGGTGTTCGCATCATGCCGTTTCTCTATCTCGGCGCCAAACACATGGTCACGGGCTATGATCATCTGCTATTTCTTTGCGGCGTCATTTTCTACCTCTATCGCCTGAAGGACATCGCCGCGTACGTCACCCTGTTTGCGATCGGCCATTCCACGACGCTCATCGTTGGGGTGCTTGCCGGGGTGAGCGTGAGTCCCTATCTCATCGACGCGATCATCGGGTTCTCCGTGGTGTACAAGGCGCTCGATAATGTCGGAGCGTTTCCACGATGGTTCGGGGTGCAGCCCAACGCGCGCGCGGCGACGTTCATCTTTGGTCTCTTTCACGGATTCGGACTGGCGACGAAACTGCTGGATTTCGAGATGGACCCGGACGGACTGGTGCCGAATCTGCTGGCATTCAACGTCGGTGTCGAATCCGGGCAGATGTTGGCGCTCGCCGGTGTACTCATCGCCATGAGTTATTGGCGGCGCTCCCAGTCCTTCGCGCGGCGTGGATTTGCCGCCAACATGTTGCTGCTGTCGGCCGGACTCCTACTCGTGGGCTACCAGCTCACGGGGTACTTCACCACCCGCACCTGACCCCACCATGCAGATTAACCCTCGCCGTTCCGCGCGTGCCTTCTCGCTGGCGGCGCTCTTCGCTGCCGCCGGCTCGCTTGCCACCGTCCGGCCGGTCGCCGCCGCGACGTCACCGACGCCGGGTGTTGTGCAGGCGCGTCGGGATTCCATGACGGTCACCATCGAGCCCACGAAGCGCATCGAAGTCAAGCTGGTCATGAAGAAGGGACAGAAAGCCGATTTCGAGTGGAAGTCGGTTGGCGGAAGCGTTGGCTACAACCTGCACGCTGAGGTCCGGACCGATCCGAGCAAGCCGGCGCACATCTATCAGCGCGGGTCGTCCAGCGGGGAGAAAGGCAGCATCGAGGCCGTGTTTGATGGCGTGCACGGCTGGTCGTGGCGCAACACCGGCGAGAAGGCGGTCACGATTACCGTGAAGGCATCGGGGCAGTTCGCTGAACTGAAAAAGATGTGACGACGCCTCCGCCCGACCGTGAGCTGCCGACACCGCAGCAGCTGCGCCGTGCGACGCTTGTCGCGGTCGTGGTGGCAGTGGCCGTGTTGATCACCGCGGTGCTCCCTGCCGAGTACGGCGTGGATCCTACTGGACTCGGGCGTCGGCTTGGGTTGACGCAGATGGGGCGGCTCAAGCAGGAACTGGCACGCGAGGCCGCAGAGGATGCGCGCGCCGATTCACTGCGGCGACCCGATTGATCATGGCTGACGTCGCGTTGGAAGTCATCGTTATCCTGCTCCTGCTCGTGCTCGTGCTCAACGGTGTCTTTTCGATGTCCGAAATGGCCCTGGTCGCGGCTCGCAAGATCCGACTCGAGCACTTGGCTGAAGACGGAGATGCGGGCGCGCGAGCCGCGCTCGATATTTCGTCGCATCCCACCAACTTTCTGTCTACGGTGCAGGTGGGAATCACGCTCATCGGCGTGTTGGCCGGTGCGTTCGGTGGCGTTGGCCTCAGCGAAAGGCTCGCGGAATTACTTCGATCGGTCACGTGGATTGCTCCCTACGCGGAGCCGATCGCCTTCGCGCTGGTGGTCGGAGCCATCACGTATCTCTCGCTGATCATCGGCGAACTTGTGCCCAAGCAATTGGCGCTCGGGCATCCGGAACGCATTGCTTCCCTCGTCGCGCGTCCCATGCGCGCGGTCTCTCGCGTCGGCGCCCCACTGGTATCGCTGCTCACGGGCTCGACGAGGCTGGTGCTCCGCCTGTTCGGCATCCGTGCGTCGGTCGAATCCGGCGTGACCGAACAGGACATTCGGGCGATGGTCGAGCAAGGGGCCGAATCGGGAGTCGTGCAGCCGGCTGAGTATCAGATTGTGGAGAACACCTTCAAGCTTGGTGATCGACAGGTGGTGGCCATCATGACACCTCGCGTCGATCTCTCGTGGGTCGATGTCGCAGCGACAGCGGCGGAGCTGAGATCTGAACTGCTGGCTGTTCCACGCGGGCGGGGACAGCCAGTCCTCGTGTGCAACGAGCACATCGAGGACGTGCTCGGGATGGCCTATCCCGATGACCTCCTCCACCGCTGTCTGCTTGGAGAGGCGCTCGATCTTCGGGTGGCGCTCACGGAGCCGCTTTTCGTACCGGCCTCGATGCCGGTGCTGCGACTTCTCGAAACCTTTCGCAAGTCGCGGCAGCAAGCGGCGGTCGTGCTCGATGAGCATGGCGGCGTGGCCGGTGTCGTTGCCCTCGACGACATTCTGGAAGCCCTTGTCGGAGAACTTCCCCAGCATGGCTCGACGGCGGATCTCGAAATCGTGCGGCAGGCGGATGGGTGTTGGTTGGTCGACGGCGGAACGGCGATCGACGATCTCGAGTCGGTCATCGACCTCGAACTGAGCGAGGATGCCGATCGCCGCGATGCCACAACCGTGGCCGGTTTCGTGATGTCCGCCTACGGCTTCCTACCAAAGTTGGGCAACCACGTCGACCGCGGCGGCGCTCGATTTACGGTGATGCGTATGCAGTCTCGACGCATCGCGCAAATTCGCGTACACTTGCTGTCCGGGCACGCGCCCGTCGACGAGTCACCACCTCAATAGCGAGCACGACCAGATGAGCCCATCACGAATGGCAGCGACGGCCACCGCGCTCCTGCTGACGCTCACCGCGACGACCGCCAACGGGGCGGTGCGACATGTCGCGTGGGCCGGCATGGTGTTGGGTACCAATGGGTCCAAGATCCGCGGCGAAGTTGAGATGCTCGCAGGCAAGGATGCGGGGACTTCCGTCGTGGAGGTCAGTTATGCGCGCGACGCGGCGGGGGCCGTTCGCCCGTGGCATGTCCATGTGGGCAGCTGCGCGAGAGGCGGCCCGGTGCTCGGCGCCGCGTCGGCGTATCCGCTGCTGCGCGTGGATGGCACCGGCGCCGCCGAGGGCAAGGCGACGTTACGCCTGATGCTCCCGGACAGCGGCAGCTTCTACCTGAATGTCCATGAGTCGGCATCCGCCATGTCCAAGATCGTGGCCTGCGGGGATCTCCTGCTCGAGGAGTAGGGGGCGCTGTCCGAGGTCGCTAGACTGCAGGGATGACGACACCGACCGAAACCGCCCCCGACCGCTACGCCTTCTGGCAGAACGCTCCGCTCTCGATCGCGGGCTCGCGGGTGCTGGTGGCCACCAAGCCCGGGGTGTTTGCGCACGGCACGGTCGACGCGGCGTCGATGATGCTGGCGGAACAGATGGCGTCGATGGGACGCAGCACGTCG
The DNA here is from genome assembly GCF_031426495.1 of Gemmatimonas sp. Classification (NCBI taxonomy): domain Bacteria; kingdom Pseudomonadati; phylum Gemmatimonadota; class Gemmatimonadia; order Gemmatimonadales; family Gemmatimonadaceae; genus Gemmatimonas; species Gemmatimonas sp. The sequence goes on from NZ_JANPLK010000068.1 coordinate 46,491, forward strand.
GTGCACCTGAACTGCGGCAACGGCATGGTCCCGGCCGCGGCGGCGGTGGCGGGCGGGGCGTCGGTGCTCTGGTGCTCGGATCGTTCGCTGCCGTCGGTGCAGGCCACCGAGCGCACCATGGCCGCCAACGGCATCGCCGGCTCGCATGTGGTGCATGCGCATGGCACACACGCGTTTCCGCTGGCGCTGGCGGCCGATGTGGTCACCATTCGCGTGTCCACCGACAAGCTGGCGCTGCAGCAGCTGATCTGGGAGGCGTTTCATGCGCTCCGGATCGGCGGCAAGTGCTATATCGCCGGCGCCAACGACGAGGGCGTGAAGCCGGCGGTGCGCCTGTTGGAGTCGATCTTCGGCATGGCCCGACTCGAGGCCCAGCACAGCGGACATCGCCTGGCGGTGGCCACGAAGGCGCAGATCGCCCCCGCCTCGCTCACGGAGGGCACGTCGCCGTATCTCGACCCCGAGCATTTTCGGGAGGTCGCGGTGACGCTCAAGGGAGTGGTACACTCGCTGTACTCTCGTCCTGGCGTGTTCTCCTGGGAGCACCTCGATGAGGCCACGCAGCTTCTCGGCGACCTCATGGACATTCGGGCCGGCGAGTCGGCGCTCGATCTGGGCTGCGGTGCGGGTGCGTTGGGACTCACGGCCGCTTCGCTGTCGGGGACCGGCCGGGTGCTGATGGTGGATGCCGACGCCGAGGCGGTGCGTTGCGCGACGCGTGGAATCGCGAAGGCCGAGCTCGCCAACGCCGAGGTGCGCGCGAGTGATGTCGGTGGCGGGCTGGGTGAGGAGTTGTTCGATGTGGTGGTCTCCAATCCGCCGTTTCATCAGGGGAAGGCCACCGATCTCATGGTGCCGCGGCAGTTCATCGCCGACGCCTACAAGCACCTGAAGGTCGGCGGGCGAATGATGCTCGTGGCCAACCGCACCCTCCCGTACGAGCAGGCGATCGCCGACCGGTTCGGTGAGGTGCGCACGATTCACGACGGTCGACGGTTCAAGGTGTTGGGCGCCACCCGGTAGGTGTGCGACCGCAGCCGCGAGGGCAGCTGCGCGGGGCAAGCCGGCAGGTACGCCCGTTCCCTAAGCAGTCGCCGGGGCCTTAGCCTCCGCCTTCGCGCCGGCTTTCGCGGCGAGTGCCGCCTCGCGCAGGGTGTGAATCTCGGTGGCGCCGAGCAGGCGCCAGCGTCCCACCGCCACGTCGCCCAAGGAAAGGGGACCGATCGCCACACGCTGCAGCGTGTGCACGTGATTACCGATGGCCGCCATCATGCGCCGCACCTGGTGGTAGCGTCCTTCGCTGATCGTGATGTCGGCCGTGCGCTCGCCGGTGGCGGTGAACGCCGCGGGAAGCAACGGCGAGGTCTCACTCTTGAGCATCAGGGTTCCGCTGGCCAACACGGCGCTCTCATCGCCGCGTAGCGCCTCGGCCAGTGTCATGGCATACCGCCTCGGCACATGCGACTTCGGTGACGCCAGCAAATGATTGAGCGCGCCATCATCGGTGACCAACAGTAGTCCCGAGGTATCCGCATCGAGCCGGCCGATCGACGCCATGACCGGCGTCCGTTTCGGAAAGTTCGCGGGCAGCAGCTCGTAGATCATGGGCGGACGGTCGTTCAGCGAGCAGACGTACCCCACGGGCTTGTTCAGCAGAATGACCGACCCCGGCGGCGCATCAAGCGGTGCGCCATCCACGAACACGTCGTGATGGACGTAGGCATCGGTGTCGCGCAGCACGGCGCCTGCCGCGGTTGTCACACGCCGCTGCCGCACGATGCGCTCGGCCTCCTTTCGGGTGCCGTGGCCTAAAGCCACGAGGTAGCGGGACAGCGTCATTGCGTGGGGCTCGAGGGCGTGCCCCATGGGGGCGTGCAGCGAAGAGGGCGTACCGGGGAGTATAATGCACCGCGGTCTCCTCCTTCCCGGCCTCAGCATGATCACGTCATGAGCACGTCATGAGCACTCCGTCCACTCGCCCGCGTCCGCCGATCAACGGCGACTTCTACGATTGGTTCTCGACGCTCCCCGACGAGGTGAACGCGGCGCGGTTGAAGCTGCGTGAGTTCATGAGCGGCGAATGGGAGCCACAGGCGAACGGCTACTGGGAACGCGCTGAATTCCCCCGCGAGTATCTCGTGGGCAAGATGAAGGAGCTCAATCTGTTGCAGGGCGCGTACACGCCGGAGCGCGCTGGCACGGCGACGGTCATGGACGGACTGCTCTCGATGGAGTTTGCACGGGTCGATCCGTCGCTGGCGACCTTCTTCGGTGTGCATGCGGGCCTCTGCATGGGGTCGATCGCGCTCTGCGGCTCTGAGGAGCAGCAGGCGGAATGGCTGCCGGCGTTGCGTCGATGGGACCTGATCGGCGCGTTCGGTCTCACCGAGCCCGACGTCGGGTCAGGAGTGGCGCGCGGGCTGACCACCACCTGCCGCCGTGAGGGGGACAGGTGGGTGTTGAACGGCCAGAAAAAGTGGATCGGCAATTCCACGTGGGGCGACATCGTGATCATCTGGGCGCGCGACGAGGCCGATCAGTCGGTGAAGGGCTTCATCGTGCGCACGTCGCTGGCCGGCTACTCCGCGGAGACGATGCAGGGCAAGATCGCCCAGCGTACGGTGCTGAACGGTTTGATCACGCTTACCGACGTGCGGGTGGCGGAGCAGGATCGTTTGCAACGGGCCAACAGCTTCGCCGACACCCAACGAGTACTCGTCACCGCCCGGTGCGGTACAGCGTGGCAGGGCGTGGGCTGCGCGATGGGGGCCTACGAACACTCGCTGCGATACGCGCAGGAACGCACGCAGTTCGGCAAGCCGATCGGCAGCTTTCAGTTGATTCAGATGATGATGGTGAAGATGCTCGGCAACCTGACGGCGATGATCGGCCTCGCGCTGCGGGCGTCCGAGCTGCAGGACCGGCTGGGGCCCAAGGACGAGATGTCAGCGTTGGCCAAGCAGTTCTGTGCCGCCAAGTGCCGCGAGGTCGTGCAGCTGGCCCGGGAGTCGATGGGGGGCAACGGCATCCTCCTCGAGTTTCATGTGGCGCGTCTTTTTGCTGACGCCGAGGCGATCTACTCCTACGAGGGGTCGAACGAGATCAACGCGATGATCGTAGGACGGGCCGTAACCGGCTATTCGGCCTTTGTGTAAGCGCTCCCCCGTCGAGGCGGACCGTTCTGCATCGTTTCGACGTACGGGTCGTCTACTGTAGTGACGGAGTGGTCGGCCCGATGCAGGCCTGGCGCACCGCTTTCGATTTTTGGGTCGTTCCATGCCTGAGTCTTTCCATGTGCTGCATGATCCCGCGCGACTTCGTCTGCTGCGGGACGCCAGCCGTCCGCGTTCGTTCCCGGAATCGGCGTACGACAGTCTGACCCGTGTCGCCGCACAAGCGCTCGACGTGCCCGTCGTCCTGGTGTCGCTGGTGGACGACCGAGGACAGTTCTTCCAAGGCGCAACGGGTTTGCTGGGTGAGATCGCCGTGTGCCGCGCCACGCCGCTGTCGCACTCGTTCTGCAAGCACGTGGTGATGACGGGAGCCGTGCTGTCGATCGAAGACGCCCGTGCGCATCCGCTCGTGTGCACTAATCCCATCATCGATGAGATGGGTGTGGTCGGGTATCTCGGATTCCCGCTTACGACATCCGACGGCCACACGCTTGGGTCGCTCTGTGCGATCACGATGTCCCCACGCGTGTGGACGCCGCAGGACGAGGCCACGCTGCGCGATCTGGCGCAGATGGTCATCAGCGACCTCGAGCTGCGCGCCGAGCTGTCTTATCGTGAGGACGCGGCGAAGGCCACCGATCCGTCGGTGCTGGCCGAAGGCCTGCCCGCGCGCGGTGTCGACATTCTGGACCACATGCTTGAAGGTGCCGTGGCGCTTGATCGCCAATGGCGCATCACGCTGGCAAATCTCGCGGCGGCTCGACTCACGCGGCTGTCGCGATCGGTGGCGGTTGGGCAAGATGTCTGGACGCTGCTCCCCATGCTGATCGGCACGCCGATCGAACAGCTGCTGCGCGAGGCCGCGGCGTCGCGTCGTCCACTCGAGACGGAGGCGTACCTGCCTGAGCAGGCCCGCTGGTTCGAAATCCGCGCGGTGCCCGCGCGACATGGGCTCGCGGTGTACTTCGCCGACACCACCGAACGACGTCGGGCGATCGAATCGCTCGCCCTGCGCGAGGATCAGTTGCGTCAGGCGCAGAAGATGGAGGCAATCGGCACACTCGCCGGTGGCGTCGCGCACGACTTCAACAACTTGCTCACCGTGATGCGCGCGAACTGCGAGCTGCTCATGGATGATCTGACGCCGACGTCGCCGACGTACGACGAACTGTCTGACATTCGCACGGCCGTCGCGCGCGCGGCGTCGCTCACGCAACAGCTCCTGGCGTTCGGTCGGAAACAGGCGATCCGGCCACGACACGTCGACATCGTTACGACGGTGGAATCGCTTACCCCAATGCTGCGACGGCTGATTCCGGCCAATATCGCGATCGACACGCGCTACGAGCCCGCGCTTCCCACGGTATTCATCGATCCGGGGCAAGTGGAGCAGGTGGCGATCAATCTGATCGTCAATGCGCGAGATGCGATGGTCGACGGTGGCACCATCGGCGTGGAGTGCGCCGTTCTGGAACTGAGCGAACCGTTGGCGACCGCCAGCGTCACCGTGCCCGAGGGACGGTGGGTGCAGCTGACGGTTCGTGATAGCGGCACCGGCATTCCCCCCGAGCAGATTCCGCGCATCTTCGACCCGTTCTTCACGACCAAGGATGTGGGGAAGGGGACCGGCCTCGGATTGTCCACCGTGTTCGGCATCGTGCACAAGGCGGGTGGCATGATCACCGTGGACTCACGTGTCGGCGCTGGTACACGCGTGCGCGTATTCTTCCCGGCGTCGACAGAGGAGCCGGTCGCCGCGATGTCGCCTGCTCCCACGACAGCCGCGACGAGCGGGACGCTACTGCTGGTCTAGTTCGCGAGCCCGTACACGACGGTGGTCACCACGCGGACGCGCTTGGTGACCTGACTCTCCTCGGAGATTCCCATCGCCTGATCGCGCGGGAGAATTTCGAACACACCCTGATTGGCGCTGCGGATTCCCGACAGCGTGCTCTTCGAGTCGCGGGCGAACTGCTGCGCCGATTCGCGCGCCCGCGACGTGGCCTCGGCGATCATCGGGTTCTTGAGATCGTTCAGCTTCGTGAAGACGAACGTCGGTCCCCCGCCGCCGTACTCCTGTCCAGACGACAGCACCACGCCGTTGCGCACCAGATCCGGCACGCGCTGACTGGCGGTTTGCACCAGGTCGACACGTGTCGAGCGCACGACCAGCGTCTGTCGGATGATGTAGCGCCCGGTGTTCTGATAGCCGCCGACGGTCCGCGCGTCTTGCACGGAGAATTCCTGCAAACTCACTTCCGTCCCGGCAGAATCGAGGCCCTGTGCCGCCAGGAACGCGCGCACCTGCTGCACATTGCGTTCGAGCGCCGTGTTGGCGCGCACCAGATCATCGTCGGTCACCACGAGTCGCAGCGGCCAGATGGCGAGATCGGCTTTCGCCTCACGCTCGGCGACGCCTTTGACTGACACCGTGCGATCTGACGTGCGCATCCGTGCGAAGCCGGTGCCGGCGAGAAAGCCACCGGCGGCCACACCAGCGGCCAGCACCACAGCGGCGAGGATTCGGCCCGACGACGAAGAGGAGGGCGTGTGCATAGAAGTGTGAGTGTGGGAAGCGGAGGTCAGCGATCGTCAACGGGAAGGCGAATCTCGACACGGCAACCGCCGGATGCCTGATTGCTCATCCGAAAGGCGTACCGGTCGCCGTACAACATGGTCAGGCGCATGCGCGTGTTGGTTAGGCCAATACCGAGGCCGTCGACCGACGGCGCGGCGGCGAGAAAGCGTCCGCTGGTGGTCAGCAACCCGTCGAGGCCCCGACCATTGTCCTCCACGATGATCTCGAGCACGCCGCCGTTGCGCTTCACGTGCACCTCGATGCTCTGATCCGGATGGCCAGGTGCCAATCCGTGCTTCAGGGCGTTCTCGACCAGCGGCTGCAGGAGAAAGCTGGGGAGCATGTCATCCACTGCCGACGGATCAACGGTGATGTCGGCGTCGAGCCCCTGTCCGTAGCGGACGCGGGCGATCTGCAGGTAGAGCTCGACCAGTTCGATCTCCTGCCACACCGGAATCAGCGACGAGCCCGCACTGCGCAGGGAGAGGCGGAGCAGGTCGGCCACCCGCGTCAGGGTGCGCTGGGCTTCGCGCACGTCCATCTCCATCAGCTCGGCCACGGAATTCAGGGCGTTGAAGAGGAAGTGCGGGTTGAGCTGCATGCGTAGCGCTTCGAGCTGTGTGCTCGCGAGCTTCTGCTCCAGTGCGGTGGCGGCACGGTCGCGCTCGCGATAGCGCCGCACGAACTCCACCATGTACGCGGCACCGACAACCGCCCAGTACAGCACCACCTGAAAATCCAGGTGATTGACGAGCACCACGCGCACCGCGAACGCGTAACTCGTGACCTGACCAATGGCGCCGAAGATGTGGTCGAGCCAGGCAATCGCAAACACGTTGACTGTACAGATCACCGCGCTGACCGCGACGTGCATCGAGATCCAGGGCAGAATCCGGGCGGTGTCCAGCTTGACCCGTTCGACGAGCGTCAGGACGACCTGCGACCAGAGACCCCACATCATCCACGAGGCCCCCTGCCAGAACAGCGCTGTCGTCAGGCTGTAATGGGTGCCGGAAGCATCGCCGACGAGGATGAGCTGTAAAGCAGCGAGGACAGCCGGAATGACCCAGACGACGGCGAAGAGCAGGCGCGTCATGCGCCGCAAGCGCGCGCCTTCATCGGCGATCGTGACGGGCTGAGTCGAAGTCACCAGGACGGAGCGGAGATGGATGCGATGCGTGCTATGCGATCTACTGGAACTTCGCACACTGGGGAACGTAGTACACGCGATACGGGCAGAAGGTGCAGCTTTTCGGCTGCACTTTCGTTTCGCGGTACTTGGTGCAACCATACCGTGCATTCCAGAAACGGTATTACTCACCAAACCCGTCCCTCCGGAATGATGACGAGAAGCTGCGCGCTGCGATAGCGATGCTGGAACCCAACCGTTGGTCTCCCGATCCGGCGACCCTGCTGGACTGAAGACCGCTAGGTCATTGTCGATCGACGTCACGCGCGCTGCACCTCCCGGCGCGCTGTTCACTGGCCGTCGGCAAGTCGAGAGGAGGCGGAGACGGTGCGTGTGCGAGTACTGATCGTTGACGATGAAAGTCTGGCGCGGCAGCGCGTTCGCCGACTCTTGCAGACTGAGGCGGATGTGGATGTGGTCGGCGAAGCGGAGAGCGGCCATGAGGCCGTTGCGCTGATTCGCGAGCTGCAGCCCGATCTCGTCTGCCTCGACGTGCAGATGCCGGGGCTCGACGGATTCGGCGTGCTACGCGAACTCGACGGCGGTCACGTCCCCATGGTCTTGTTCATCACGGCGTACGACGAGCATGCGCAGCGCGCCTTCGACGTGCACGCCGTCGACTACGTGTTGAAGCCGGTCGATGAAGACCGCTTCAGGGCGGCCTTCGACAAGGCGCGCAAGCATCGCGCGAACGCTGTGGCCGCCGAGCGCCTCGGTGAGCTGCTGGAGACCGTGCGGCGTCTCGCGGACGGCGGTGCGGCGATGGCCGACGCTCGCGGGGACGTCGGCGCGTCCGGCAACGGACAGGCGATCGGCGCGGGGGGCAATAGCGCCGGCGCCAACGTCGCGGCCACCAACGGACGCTACGCGAGCCGCATCCTGGTCAAGCAGGACGGTCGCATGTTCTTTGTGAAAACGTCAGAGATCGACTGGATCGAAGCCGACCGCAACTACGTGCGACTGCATGTCGGTAAGACCTCGCACACGATCCGAGAGCGCATCAGCCATCTCGAGGAAACGCTCGACCCGAGATTGTTCGCGCGCATTCATCGCTCCACGATCGTGAATCTCAATCGGGTGCGCGAGATGCAGCAGTGGTTCTCCGGCGACTACGTCGTCATCCTCGAAGACGGAACGCGACTGCGACTGAGCCGCCACTACCGCGATCGCGTCGAGAAACAGGTCGGCGTGTAACTCGGCCGTGCAGCCCGCGCGCCCCAATCGGCGCGCGGGCAGTCGCGTTCCCGAGGCGACCCAATGGTCCGGTCAGGAGTATCATTCGGCAGCCCCCTGGATGGTGTGTGATACGGTACACACTGAGGCGTGCAGGGTTCAGGCAAGCGTGAGTGAGACCGATGTCGACCGTCCCGTCCGTCACCCCGATCAGTTGGCAGTCCCGGATCGTGCACCTCCTCGTGCGTGCGCGGATGCGTCCGCACGCGTACGCACCAATCGATCCTCGGTGGGTCCGCTCCGAAATGGGTCGGCCGCGCGCGGCGCGTCGGTGGATGGCCCGGTCTACCGGAGCCGCGCTGGAATCGCGCCCCGAAGGTCAGGGGTGGCCGGGCGGAGAGGTCGTGACGTGGCCCGGCCACGAGCCGGGGGCGCCGGTGCTGTTGTATCTGCACGGGGGCGGCTACATCGCCTGTTCGCCGGAGACGCACCGGCCGCTGGTCTCCTCACTCGTGCGACGCATCCGGGGACGGGCGTTCGTGCCACGCTATCGGCTGGCGCCCGAGCATCCGTTTCCGGCCGCGCTGCACGACGCCATGGCCGCGTACCGCTATCTCCTCGATGTGGAGCGCATCGCGCCGGCGCAGATCGTGATTGCCGGCGATTCGGCTGGTGGTGGGCTCGCCCTGGCGCTGGCGTTGGCGGTCCGTGATGAACGGTGGCCGAATCCGGCCGGACTCGTGGCGTTCAGTCCGTGGACCGATCTCGCCGCCACTGGTGGCTCGCTCGAGGAGAACACCGAGCGATGCGCTATGTTCGCCGGCGAGACCATCCGACGTGCCGCGCGATTCTATGTCGGTGATGCCGATCCAACGTTGCCGTTGATCTCCCCGTTGTACGGCGACTTCCGCGGGTTGCCGCCTATGCTGGTGCACGCCAGCGAAGATGAAGTGTTACGCGATGATGCGGTTCGCGTGGCCGACGCAGCCCGTCGCGATGGTGTGGAGGTCGAACTACAGCTCTGGCCGCACGTGCCGCACGTGTGGCAGTTCTTTGCGGCCGTGCTGCCGGAAGCGCGCGCGTCGCTCGCCGCCACGACTCGTTTTGTGCTCGCACGCATGTAGCCAACACGCCTGCCGCTTCGCGTTCGACGGCGATTTTGTGTGTGTCACATCACGGGGTGTTGGTATGGTGGAACATCGACGTCTCGCACTGTGACGGATCGTGACGCCTTTCGCTACGATGCGTCCAGCGAGCAACGACCGTGAGCCACTCAGACATCTTCCCGACCTATCGTCCGCCGGACTGGTACCCACTGCAGCGCGCCCTCGCGCTGGTGTTCGGTACCGCCGCCATCGACGCGACCGCCTCCTTCTGGTTCATCGGATTCGTCCAGGGACCGGCTGATGTGGGCGAACTCCGGCTGTACGAGTACAGCACGACGCGGCGACGCATTGCCCTCGATCGCAATGGGGGCGCCTATCGCTGGTTCGACGAGATCGGTGGGTACAGCCGCGTGGATCACGAGGAAGCGTTGATCGGAGCGCTGGTCTGACCGGGAGCGAGGGGTTCATGGAATTCCTCGGCGACGCAGCCGATACTTCTTGCACATGCCCCCGGATATCCCCGGCGTAGGCGCGAGTCCGCGTCTGCTGCCGTCGTCGCCGATCGGCCCCACGGTCTTGCCTGGGGCCGTGCCCCCAGGGCCCTCAGGCCCGGTCACACCGCCAACGGCGGTCGTTCCGGTGGGCCCGGCCGGTACTCGCGATGCGTCCACGACGCCATCGCCGCTGGGGCGCAGTGGGCTCGACCTGTTTGATATCCTCGGCACCACCGACGTGCTGGTGGGGCGCAGCGCCGTGGCGCCGGTGGCGCTCGATGTCGGACTCGAGACGGCCCGCGGCGCGTTGCTGCGCGGCCTCGCCGCCGAATCGCTGGCGACGCTGGACGGCGTCTGGGAGGGCGCGCAGCTCACGGAGGAGGGTTGGTATCTCCGCAGCAGCGCACTGACCGTGCTGGGACTTCCGGGCGAAGCGGAGCGCGTGTCCACGGAGGCGCTGCAGCTCAAACCGTCGTCCATCGCCCTCCGTTTCGTCCAATCGTTGGCTCGACTCACCGCCGGCGACGTGCCGGGCGCCCGTAGCGCGATCGCCGCCGCCGTTGAGCAGCAGGTCACGCATCCCGTGCTACTGATGCAGCAGGTCATCGTGCTCGCGCGTCAGGGCAACCGCAGCGAGGCCGAGCGACTGCTGCAACAGGTCATGCGCGTGTTCCCGGATCATCCCGCCATCGAGTTCGCGCGCAGCGCGCTGCGCTCGATCGCGGCGGACCACACCCGCAGTGCGTCACGCCGTGCCTTCGGCGGTCGTGTCGATGAACCGTCGCCATTCACCACGGGCGATCACGAAGTGTTCGAGGCGTTCAGCGCTGCCTCGCGCGATGTCGAGCGGGCGCCCGAGGTCTCCGACGAGCCGTCGCGGCGCAATGCGGCAGACGAGGTCACGGCTGATGCGCCGCCTCGGGCCACGAGCGACGTTGACGATCGTACGATCCATGGTGCCGCCGAGGACGCGATGACCGGCAATGTCGCCGAGCGTGCCGTGGCGCGTCTTGGCGCGCGCGTTGCGACGCTGTCCGTCAGCGATGCGGTGCGCGAGGGTCGCGTGTTGATTCGCGCGTTCAGCGCGGGCGGGTCGATGGCCGGTGCGTGCACCCCTGAGCAGGCGCACGCCGCGCGCGGCATCCTCACCGCTCTCGTCTTCGCGCTCAGCAACGGCGGAGGGGTCACACGGACTGCCGACGGCGCGTCTCCTTTGGAAGTGCTGATGGCGCAGTGGCTGCCCCTCATGCAGGCCGAGCGATTCGAGGATGCGGGTCGGTTGCTGCGCCGGCTGGGGTCGAGTATTCCTGATGCGCAGCGGCGACTGTTGACCGCGTGCACACAGTGGCCAACGGAGACGGCCGCGCGCGACGATCGCGAGCGGGCCATCCGGGCCTTCGGCACGGGTGAGTACGAGGCGTTGGTGCAGGGCGAGCCGACGAAGGGCCCACTGATTCCGGTGCGACTGGGACTCGCGCTCCTCGAGGAGCGCGCGCCTGATCGGCTCGCGGAACGACCGCGTGATGGGGAGCGACCTGCCGCGGGCGATGCCCCGTCGCGTGCGCTCAGTGGCTGGATTGAGCGTCCGCATGAACTGATGACGAGCACGACGATCGGAGCGACGACGGGCTCGCTGACGCCGAGGCGCGTGACACCGCACGGGCTGGCGGCGGGCGCGTTGGACGCCGACGGGCGCGGTTGGGGCGCGGCAATGGCGGCTGCCTCGCTGCAGCCTCGGCCGCGCGACGAGGGGGCCGGCATGCGGATCGCGGCGCTGTTGTGCGTGATCATCGCCGCTGGTGCGGGAATGTCGGGCTCGGGGGCCATCGCGGTGGCCTTCGGGATCGGAGCCGCCTGGCTCGGGATCCGTCGGAGCGGGCGGTCGGGTGCACATCCGGATGGGGCCGGCGACCGCGACACGACTGGGGCCGATTAGATTCCCCTCGGCGTCGGCTGGCTTCGGTCGGCAACGCCCCATTGGCCGCGCACCTGCGCGCCGTCGTCGCTGTCCCATTCCGAACAGAGTCGTTCATCCTCATGGCCCAGTCCACGTCCGCGCCCGTCACGGCGTTTCTCCGTCATCATTACCGTCATTTCAACGCGGCCGCGCTCATCGACGCCGCCGATGGCTACGTGCGCCATCTCGAAGCGGGCAACAAGATGATGATCACGCTGGCCGGCGCGATGAGCACCGCCGAGATCGGGCTCTCGCTGGCGGAAATGATTCGGCAGGACAAGGTCCACGCCATCACGTGCACCGGCGCGAATCTCGAAGAGGATATTTACAACCTCGTCGCGCACGATCATTACGCGCGCGTGCCGAACTACCGCGACCTCACGCCGCAGGACGAGCAGGCGTTGCTGGAGAAGCACTTCAATCGCGTGACCGACACCTGCATCCCGGAAGCGGAAGCGATCCGTCGGATCGAAAAGGCGATCCTCGACGAGTGGACGGCGGCTGATCAGGCGGGTGAGAGCTACTTCCCGCACGAGTTCATGTACCGGATTCTCCTGAGCGGCAAGCTCGAGGAGTTCTATCAGATCGATCCAAAGAACTCGTGGATGCTCGCCGCCGCGCAGAAGAACCTGCCGATCATCGTGCCGGGCTGGGAAGACTCGACCACCGGCAACATCTTTGCCTCGCACGTGATCGACGGCAACATCAAGAACGTGCACACGGTGAAGGGCGGCATTCAGTACATGATGTATCTCGCCGATCACTACACCGAAGTCACGAAGGATTCGTCGATGGGCTTCTTCCAGATCGGCGGTGGCATTGCCGGCGACTTCCCGATCTGCGTGGTGCCGATGTTGCATCAGGATCTGCAGCGCACGGAAGTCCCGCTGTGGGGCTACTTCTGTCAGATCAGCGATTCGACGACGTCGTACGGCTCGTACTCGGGGGCAGTGCCGAACGAGAAGATCACGTGGGGCAAGCTCGGCATCGAGACGCCCAAGTACATCATCGAGAGCGACGCGAGCATCGTGGCGCCGTTGGTATTTGCGATCGTGCTCGGTCAGTAGTCGGTTTGCCTACGGCAGCGTGTCCAAGTCGACCTTGGGCACGCGAAGCCGCTGCCCCACTTTGATCTCATCGGTCGACAGCTGATTCAGCTGTCGCAGCACATCAGGCGAGGTGCGGAAGCGTCGCGCGAGTCCGGTCAGTGTTTCGCCGCGCTGCACGATGTACCGCACGTACAGTGCTGCCGGCGGGGCAGGGGCGCGCGTGGTCGCGCTCAACGCCTCTTCGTCGCGGGTGACGGATCGCCGCGCTGCAGCACTCGCCTGCGACACGCGCAGCGCTGATGTCCACGAGTCATCGTCGACGATGAAGTCGACCTGCGCGGCGGGAGTGCGTAGCTTCAGGCCGCGGCCGTATCCGCGGAAGAGCGTGCGCGGCTCGAGCGTGAAGGCCGCGTCGAACGGGTAGCTCTCCACCAACAGTTCGGTTGGACCATCTTCGCGCGGACGCAGCAGCGGTGTCGGTGGCGCGCCCACGTACAGCAACCGCCGGTTGGTCGCGACGACCACGCCGAACGACTCGCGCCACATGTCGGTCCAGCGTCGTTGTGAGGCGAAGGCTCGCGCCACCACACGCTCGTCCGGCCCCAGCTGCGACAGAACCTCCTGCTGCGCTGCCTCGCGGGCCGTTCGACGGGCGCCGATTGGCGGGACGATCGCCGCCGCGGCCACGAGTCCCGCTGTGCCAAGCAGGGCGGTACTGCTCGTGAGCGCCACCAGCAGCCGGACCCACGGGCTGCGCTGCCGGCGGGCTGGCGGTGCGGCCGCACCTGCCCGGAGCCAGCCCGCCCGCCGAGGCGACGAGGCCGCCCCAGCAGACTCGGCGGACGCCGCCGTATCGAGCGCTGCCGTTGCGTTCTCCACAGGGTTGGCGGACGGATCATGGATAGCCATTGGCGAAAAATACCCACCGAGTTCTTCCAACAGAGACGAAGAAACTCAGCTGGGGGCTTGCCAATACGTATTTGCAGCACATTTTGCATCGCGATGGCCCTCTCTCCTGCTGGGCGCCGCGTCACCATTCATGACGTCGCCGCCCGCGCCGCGGTCTCTCAGCCCACCGCGTCGCTCGTCCTGTCGAACCACCCGCGAGCCCGCGTGGCGCCCGCGACCAGGCAGCGCGTCCTCGACGCAGCCGCCGAGCTCGGCTATAAGCCGAATGTCGTCGCCAGGTCGCTGGCCAGCCGCCGGTCGTTCGCCTTGGGGGTCATCGTGCCGGATGTGCGGAACCCGTTCGTGGCCGACGTCATCACCGGGGCCGAGCGCGTCGCCGCCGACGCGGGCTATGCCGTACTGCTCTGCGATCAGTCCGCGCGCAGCGTCCGTCAACACCTCGACGTGCTTCGAGCCCGTCAGATCGACGGCGTGCTGCTGGATGCGGTCGGGGCCAGCACGCTCCCCGACGAGGCCCTCGCCGGCGTAAACGTCGTGCTGATCGACGAGCCGTCGGAGCGATGGCCGGGGATCGCGACCGACGCCGTCATGGCCGGACGTCTGGCCGCGGAGCACTTGCTCGAACTCGGACACACGGAGATGGCCTTCATCGGTCCCGCCTCCGACGTCCACGCCTTCCGCATGCGCGAGCGCGGGTTCGTGGTGCGATTGCGTGAAGCGGGCATTTCGCTGCGCTCGGCGTGGCTCCGTCGCGCACCGGCCACGGTGACCGGCGGCCGCGAAGCCATGCGGCTGCTCCTCGCCACCGGACCTCGGCCCACCGCGGTGTTCTGCGCGAACGATCTGATGGCCATCGGTGCGCTCAAGCAGGCGCTCACGGCGGGGTTGTCCTTGCCCGCCGATCTCTCCGTCGTCGGCTGCGATGACATCGAACTGGCGCGATATGTGACTCCTGAACTCACCACCATTTCCGTCCCCGCCCGCGAGCTCGGTGCACGCGCGGCCCGTCTGCTGCTCCAGCTCATCGAGCAGTCCACGCAGCGCGTCTCGGCCAGCCGCCTGTTGCCCGTGCGCCTCGTGACGCGCGGCAGCTCTGGACGCGCGCCGACGGCCGTCGCATGACTTCGACGACGACAGGGGGCGTGGTCGCTCGTGGTCGCGAGGCCACGATCGTCGGCACCGGGAGCGCCGTGCCGTCTCGCCTCGTGACCAACGAGGAACTGTCGGCGCAACTCGGCGAGGATATCGATCCCTTCGTGCGGGGAACGCTCGGCATCGCGCAGCGACACTGGTGTACGCCCGACGAAAGCACCGCCGATCTGGCCGAAGCGGCCGCACGTGCGGCCCTCACAGCCGCTGGACTTTCGCCGGCGCAGATCGACCTGCTCATCGTGGCCACGGACACACCCGAGTATGTGTCGCCGGCCACGTCCTCGGTGGTGCATGGACGTCTTGGGCTCACGAATGCCGGGACGTTCGACCTGAACGCGGGGTGCGCCGGATTCGTGACCGCGATCGACACCGCGTGGAAGTACATCCGCGCCGACGAGCGCTACTCGCGCGTGCTGGTGATCGGTGCGTACGCGATGTCGAAATATCTGAATCCGCACGACAAGAAGACGCTCACGATCTTTGCCGACGGCGCCGGCGCTGCGGTGATCGAGGCCGGACCGGTGCCGGGTTTGCTTTCGTCGGAGCTGTTCGCCGATGGGCGCTACTGCGATGGTATGGGCGTGTTCGCCGGAGGCACGCACACGCCCATCACGCGCGAGATCCTCGACGAGAATGTGCAGCAGTATTTGCGCTTCGTGCAGAAGTATCCCGCCTCGGTGAACGAGGAGGGCTGGCCGCGCATCGTACAATCGGTGCTCGCCCGCACCGGCCACACGCCGAACGACGTCGATCTGTGGCTGTGGACGCAGGTCAATCGATCAACGATCGACGTGGTCATGCGGGGCCTCGGCCAGCCGCTCGCGCGTGCGCATACGATCATGCACAAGTGGGGCTACACCGGCTCCGCGTGCCTGCCGATGGCGCTTGATGACGCCGTACGGAGTGGGCGTGTAAAGGACGGCGACTTGATCGTGCTCACGGGTTCAGGCGCCGGTCTCGCGATGGGCTCACTCGCCATGCGTTGGCGCGGCTCCGCAGTCGCCGCCCCGTCGCCGTTGCCCACGACATCGGCGTAGCACAGTATGTCGCTCACTTCCGCCAATAACGTGGGCATCATGGCCGAGACGCCCCTGGCGTTTCGCTTCCTGGCGCGCTGCGACCGGTTTCCCGACGCCGTGGCGTTTGCGGTGTATCCGACCGGCGCGCGCGTGCCGAGTCGGATGCTGACGTGGGGCGCGTGGCGCGATGCGTCCCTGGCCTGTGCGGCGCGTCTCCTCGACTTCGGCATCGAGCCCGGCGACCGCGTCGCGATACTGGCAGGCAACGGATTGCTGTGGCCGGTGGTCGATGTCGCCCTACAGCTGTGCCGTGCCGTCGGCGTCGGCCTCTATCCCACCAGTGCGCCGGCACAGATCGTTGCGCTGCTGCGTGACAGTGGCGCGCGTCTGCTGTTTACCGACAGTGAAGCCCACGCGGCGGATATTCGCGCGGCCAGCGAGCCGGCCGTGGCGGATATCGCCATCGTCGTCGACGGAGCTCGTGGTGGCGAGGTCACGAGCTTCGCGACGTGGTGTGACGCGGGCGCGCATCTGCTGCGCGAGGGGAGCGCGAGCACGCTGCTGGAGGCGCGTATTGCCTCCATCGTGCCGGACGATCTTGCGGCGTTGATCTATACCTCGGGGTCCACCGGGGAACCGAAGGGCGCCTGCATTACGCATCGGTATCTGGCAGCATCCGCGGCCTCGATTGCGGAGGTATTGGGCATTGATGGCGACGATCGCTCGGTGTCGTTTCTGCCCTATTCGCACGCCGCCGAGCGCATCTTCGGGCAGTCCACGCGGATGCTGTCGGGGATGTCGGCGGCACTGGTGGAAGATCCCACGGATGTCTTTCCCGTATGCGCGCATTTCCGCGCCACGGTATTCGGCGGGTTGCCGCGTCTGTTCGAGCGATTGTACGAGGCCACAGAGATTGCGCGCGCCAACGGCACCGATCCCCGCGACGCGATCGCCGCGCGCCTTGGCCCCGATGTCCGGCTCGCCACTTCGGGTGGGGCGGCGCTGCCGCAGCGCGTGGCGGAGACGCTCGATGCCTTGGGCTTGCCGATTCTTGGCGCGTACGGACAGACCGAGCATCTGTGCATCGCGATGAACCGCGTCGATGCGATCCGGTTCGACACGGTCGGCACGCCGATGCCGGGAACGACGGTCCGCATTGCCGACGACGGTGAACTATTGGTACGCCGCAGCGCGCTCACGTTTAGTGGATACTGGAACAAGCCAGAAGACACCACGGCGGCATTCACGGATGACGGACTCTGGTTGCGGACTGGCGATCGGGCGGCGCTCGAAGCCGATGGCTCGTTGCGCATCACGGGCCGCGTGAAAGAGATCATTGCGCTGTCGACCGGTCGCAAGATCGCGCCAGTGCCGATCGAAGCCGCACTGACGGACTCCCCGTTCATCGCGCATGCCGTGTGCCATGGAGAAGGCCGAAAGTTCCCGGTGGCGCTGCTGGCGCTCCGGCGTGACATGGTCACCGCCTGGGCTACCTCAGCGCAGCTCTCGTTGCCCTGGACTGAATTGGTGCAACATGCGGCGCTGCGCGCGATGGTGCAGGAGCAGGTGGATCGCGTAAATGCCACGCTGGCGCGTACCGATCGCATTCAATCGTTCACGATCACCGACGCTGAGTTCTCGGTGGCCGGCGGCGAGCTGACGCCGACGCTGAAACTGGTACGCCGCGTGATCGATGCGCGATTCGCACCGGCGTTCGATGCACTGTACGCGGCCGCCGCCCGACCCACGGGGCACACATGACGGAGCACACATGATCCCGTCATCCACCGACCGGTTCGACACGCGCGCCGCGGGCCCGAATGCCACGGGTGTGTATCGGCTGACGATCACCGATGTCGTGTCGATCTCCGACGGCGACGCCGCTGTTCTCGTTCCGCTGGAGGGGTGATGTCGCCACCTGGCAAGCCTCCGCCCCGCTCCGCCTGACGATTCCCGATGTCCCGCAGTTCCGTTTCCCTCCGCACCGTTGTGGTGCACCTCCCTCGTTGTTCCCCTCCTGGAGGAGTACGCATGTCGTCATTCGTTCATTGGGCCGCCTGTCATGGGCGTGCGCTCAGGCAATTACTTGTGGCGCTGCCGTTGCTGGCGTCGCCCGCCGTCGCGGCGGCGCAGGCCGGCAGCATCTCCGGTCTCGTGTCCGACAGCGCGAAAGCGCCGCTGCCCGGCGCGCAGGTTACCGTGGTCGGAACCCGCTTCTCGAGCACCTCCGGCATGGATGGTCGCTATCGTGTGGTCGGCGTCCCGGCCGGTACGTACTCACTGCGGGTGCAGCGGATCGGCGCGCTCGCCCGCACGTTCGACAACATCACCGTCGCGGTCGACCGTGACACCAAGGTCGATATCACGCTCGCGGCTTCGGCGCTGCAGCTGGGCGGCTACGTCGTGTCGGCGTCGCGTCGCGTGGAGAAGATCACGGATGCGCCGGCCACCGTCACGCGTATCGATGCCGATCAGCTGCGCAATACGGTCGGCAACTCGTTCACGTCGGTGCTGAAGGACGTGAAGGGCGTCGACTTCTTCCAGACGGGCGTCGCTGCGGCGGGCATCAACGCCCGCGGCTTCAACAGCGCGTTCAACAACCGCATGCTGCAGATGGAGGACAACCGCGTCGCGGTGCTTCCGGAAAACGGCTTGCCAGTGGGAGTGTTCACGACCATCCCGAAGATCGACATCGCCGGTGTGGAAGTGCTCATCGGCCCGGGCGCAGCCCTGTATGGCCCGGACGCGTCGAACGGTGTGGTGACGCTGCTGAGTAAGGACCCGAAGCAATACAAGGGCCTCACGGTCGAGACGTCGATGGGCAGCAATGGCGGCTCGGTGTCGAAGACGTTCGAGAAGGATCCGGGACACGTGAGCTTCTCGGATCTCCAGGTCCGCTACGCCAATGTCTACGGCAAGGTCGGCTTCAAGGTCACCGGCGAAGCGCTCTACGCGAACGATTGGCAGAACACGAACAACTACGCGCCGGTCGCGCCGCGCACGACGCCGTCACCGGAAATCAATCCCGATTGGAGCACCAGCTATCGCCGCGCGAGCGGAGCGTTGGTGTACTACTTCGATCAGGGTGGACGCCTCGAGTACCAGGCCGGCGCGAGCAACAGCAACGGCATCGGCGTGACCAGCGCTGGTCGGAACCAGCTCAAGAACTGGGGCTACTGGAATCAGCAGGTGCGCTACACGTCCGATCATTGGTTCGCACAGGCGTACGCCACGCGCTCCACGTCGGGACAGACGTTCGCGCTAAATGGATACTCGACGAATCGGCTCGCCGCGCGCTTCAATGGCATCAGCGACGACTCCGTGCGGCGCGCCTCGGCGTTCCCGGCGGATGGACACATCTATGCCGGTGAAATCCAGTACAACACGACAGTACCACGGCTGTTCAACACCCGCATCGTGGCCGGCTCGCAGGTGCGCCGTGACGTGGTGAGCTCGAAACAGGTGTGGCTCACGGACGCGCTCACGAAGGAAGACATCCAGCTCAATCAGGTGGGCGTGTACGCGCAGACCGAGACTCCGGTGAACCAATACGCGAAACTCGTGTTTGGGGCGCGCTACGACAATCCGGAGTTCTACGATCCCCAGTTCAGCCCGAAAGCGGCGCTGCTGCTCTCGCCGAATGAGAACAGCACGTTCCGCTTCACCTTCAATCGCGCCTTCAAGTCGCCGTCGATTCTGCAGACGAGCTTCTACTTCCGTGATTTCAACCCGAGTGTCGGGGTGTTCGGCAACAAGGACGGTACCACGATCAAGAACGCTGCGGGCACCACGCTTCGCACCTTTGCGCCGGTCGTCCCCGAGGTGAACAACACGATCGAACTTGGCTACAAGGGCGTGATCAAGGACCGTCTGTACATCGACGTGGCCGGTTACGTGGCGCGCTACAAGTCGTTCCTCAGCCCGCTGGTCGTGGTCGCCAATCCGTTCGCAGGGACGTTCGCGTACAACACCGCGACGAACACGAAGTACACCAATGCCGCCGGCGCCGAACAAATCGCGCTCACGTACTACAACCTCGGTGAAGCCACGCTGACGGGCATCGATGCGGGCTGGCGCTTTGTCGTGAACAGCAAGGTCAACACGACTGGCACGTTCAGCGTGCTCAAGCTCGACTCGATCATCCAGAAGGTCGGTGACCCGCCGGAAGCGACGTCGCTCAACAGCCCGACGATGAAGGCGACCGTCGGCATGGATGGCAAGGACGGCCCGTTCCAGACCTTCGGCGGATTCACGATGCGCTTCGTGAAGGACTACAAGTTTCTCTCAGGCGTGCACAACGGTCGCATTCCGGGCCTGCTGAATCTCGACATCAACATGGGCAAGCGTCTCACGCCGAACATGGTGTTGAACGTGTCGGTGCAGAATCTCTTCACCTGCACGAGCGGCGTGACGACGGCGCCGGCATTTCTGCGAGCAGATCAGATTGCACCCTACCAGCGTGGATGGGGATGTGGTTTGGGCCGTAAGCATATCGAGCTGCTCAACATGCCGGCCCTTGGAGCGATGACGTTCATCGGCCTCCGGTTCGACCGCTAAGACGTGAATCCCTGGCGTTCCCTAGCTTTGGCCGCGTGCGTGGGGACGACCGTCGTCCCCACGCCACGCGTTCACGCGGAGAGACACATGATCGATGAGTCCAGTGCGCTGGCTCCGCTCGCGAGCGGCGTGGTGTCGGGGGAGTACGATGGTCCCGAAGGTCGTCGACCTTGGCGACTTTTTGTGCCGGCGGGCGATGCCACGACGCCGAGGGCGATGCTGGTCATGCTGCACGGTTGCACGCAGGATGCGGCGGACATCGCACGTGGGACGCGGTTCGATGAAGAAGCGCAGGCGGGCAACTTCCTCGTGTTGTACCCGGAGCAGACCGTCGCCGGCAATCCGCGACGCTGCTGGAACTGGTTCGACGCGGCGCACCAGTCACGGGGCAGTGGCGAGCCGGCGATTCTTGCGGCCATGATCGCGAAAGTGGGCGCGGAGTACCACGCTGATCCGCACCGCGTGCATCTGGCCGGTGTGTCGGCCGGTGCGGGCATGTCGGTACTGCTGGC
Source organism: Gemmatimonas sp. (assembly GCF_031426495.1). NCBI lineage: Bacteria > Pseudomonadati > Gemmatimonadota > Gemmatimonadia > Gemmatimonadales > Gemmatimonadaceae > Gemmatimonas > Gemmatimonas sp. Next base: position 67,359 of record NZ_JANPLK010000068.1, read on the forward strand.
GGTGGCGTATCCCGAGCGGTTCGCGTCGCTCACGTCGGCGTCGGGGATCGGTTGGCGCGCCGCTAGCGATGTCGCGGGGGCGATCGCGGTGATGCAGAAGGGTGCGGGCGACGGCCTTCCCTCGGGCGCTGCGATGCGCGCCGCGATGGGAGCGAATGCCTGGGCGTTGCCGGTGCTCGTCGTGCACGGTGGCAAGGATGCCGTGGTCAGCGTGCGAAACGCAGACGAGACGGCGCGACAGTTCGCCGCGCTGCACGACCTCGTGCGCGGCGAAGCAGGACAAGCGCCCCTCGTCGGCGCCGAGATGCCGCCACGGGTCGAGCATGGGTATACAGTGCAGGAACGTCACTGGAATGACGCCGGCGGTCGCGTAGCCGTGACGCTCGTGCGCGTCGATGAGCTGGGGCACGCATGGTCCGGTGGCTCGCCATCCGGTACTTTCACCGATAGTGCCGGTCCCAAGGCAAGTCAGCTCATCGCAACGTTCATTGCGCAGCATGCGCGTCCAGCTGTTCGCTAGACCTTATTCTCGATCCGATGACGTATCCGCAGCTGCCCGACCTGTTCGATCCCATCGCCTGGTGGTCCATGGTGGATGGAACGCGCACGGCCATTATCGACTCGGCCTCCGGGAGCCGCTACAGCTATCGCGATGTCGATCGCGATGCCGATCAATGGCACACCGTCCTGGCGCGTCAGGGCGTACAGGCCGGCGACCGTGTCGCAATCCTCGCGCAGAATCGGTACGACTTTGTCCCGCTCTTCTTCGGCTGCATCCGGCTTGGCGCGATTCTGGTGCCGCTCAACTGGCGGCTGTCGGCCGTCGAACTGGGTCGCGTCGTTACAGACGCCGACCCGTCGCTGATCGTCGGCGAAGCCGCTTCACGCGCGCTGCTCGAAGAGGCGTGCGCGCAGCTCGACGGCATCCCGACGCCTCGTGTGCTCGACCTGGATCACGACGTGCCGGCGTTGCAGCGCGCCGCCGCCGACGATGTCACGCCGGTGTCGCCCGCGCGCGGTCACGACGACACCACGATGCTGCTGTATACCTCGGGCACCACCGGAGTTCCCAAGGGAGTGATGCTGCCGCATCGTCAGCTGCTCTGGAATGCGATGGCCACCACGATCGGGTGGAGACTGGGCGCCGATGATGTCGGTCCCGCCGCCACGCCATTCTTTCACACCGGTGGATGGCACGTGTTCACGACCACGCTGCTTTCACGCGGCGGTGCCATCGTGCTCATGGGAGCGTTCGAGCCTGCGGAGTATATCAACGTGCTCGATCGCTTCGGGGTCACCGTCACGTTCGGTGTCCCCACCCAGTTCGCGATGTTGCGCGATTGCTCGAACTGGGGTCGGCCGCTCCCGAAGTTGCGATGGTTCTTCTCCGGCGGTGCCCCCTGCCCACAGGGCATCAAGGACATGGTGCGCGCCGCAGGATACGGATTCCGCGAGGGCTACGGTCTCACCGAGTGCGGGCCGAACTGCTTCGCCACCAACGATCGTACCGCGTTCGAAAAGGATGGCTCGACCGGCTGGCCCATACCGTTCCTGCAGATGCGGCTGCGGGCCGACGACGGTTCACTCGCCGGCGATGACGAAATCGGAGAACTGGAACTGCGCGGGCCGCAGATGTTCAGCGGGTACTTCCGAGCACCCGAGAAGACGGCGGAGGTGATGACCGACGACGGGTGGTTGCGCACCGGTGATCTTGCCAGCCGCGATGCCGAGGGCGTCCATCGTATCCGCGGTCGTCGCAAGGAGATGTTCATCTCCGGCGGCGAGAACGTCTTCCCGGGGGAAGTGGAGGCCGCGCTGCTCGACTGCCCCGGTGTGCTCGAAGCCACCGTGATCGGAGTGCCCGACGCGCGCTGGGGCGAAGTGGGGTGCGCGCTGATCGTGCGCCGCGATCCCGCGCTCGATGCGGGCAAGGTGACGCGCGACGCGCGCCTGAGGCTGGCCGGCTACAAGGTGCCAAAGCGCATCGTGTTCGTGGACGCGATCCCGCGACTTGGCTCAGGGAAGATCGACCGACGGGCCACGGCAGCGCTCATTCCCGATGCCTGACGCGTCCCATGCCTAGTCCGTCAGCGCGAGCGAGAGGTTCGGCGGTTCAGAGTACGTTGGCATTCCTGGCCGCCGCCGTTGGCGAGGCGATGCCGGCCGCGCTCATGGCCGAACTTGACGTCGATACGAAGGACGTTGTGGCGGGCGTCGCGCCGACACACGAGGTCCCGTACGACGTGTTGGTGACGCTGTGGCGGGCGGCCGATCGGTGGATCCTCGCGCATCGTCCGGATCTCCGGGACTGGGCAGAGCAGGCGGGCGAAGCGTCCATCGGATCGCTTGGCGTCCAACTGTACGGCGGGATCCTTCGGAAACCCACCCCGCGCGAGTTCCTCACGCAGAGCATCTCGCTCTTTCAACTGTATTACCAACCCGGCGACATGGATGTGGTTGAAGATGTGCCCGGACGTGTCGTGCTTCGGCTGGTCGGTTTCGATCCCGTGACGACGATGTTTTGTCGGCGGCAGACGGGTGGTTTGCGCAAGGCCGTCACCCTGGCTGGTGGCGAGGATGCCCGGGTGCGCCATGTGCGGTGCTGCATTGAAGGGGATGCCTTCTGCGAGTGGGAACTCTCGTGGCAAGTCGAGCACTCCACCGCTGGCGCCCGGAGCGCGACCTAGCGAGCATTGGAGATGCTTCTGCAGGTCCGAACGGCTCCATGACGCGCTTTGAGCGCGCACCCGCCCCCCGGCGTGCCAAAGGCGCGCGCACGTCTGCGTCCGCCGCCGCCGAGGCGAAGGCCGCCAGTGCGCCGCCGCAGCTCGATCTGTTTCCAGTGCGTCCCGTCGTCGACGTGCTCGATCCACGGTCCGTGGTGGGGGCGCAGACTGGTGTTGAACATCTGGTGCGCGTGCGGCTGCGTCCCAATGATGCGCCGCATCTGATCTTCCATGATCGGCACGGCTGGTACTGCGAGTCGCACGGACCCGCGTGTCATACCGTACAACTCGCCCGCGACGAGATCAAATGACGGGGCCATATGTCCGTTGACGTCACGCCGATCTGGACGCCGTCGGCGGACGTGGTCGATCGCGCTCGCATTACGCAGTTCCGACGCGATCTCGTGCGGCGCGGCATCGTCGATCCGTCGGTGCGTGATGCGCATGCGCTGCAGCGTTGGTCGGTGGAACACCCGACGTCGTTCTGGGCCGAGATCTGGCGCGCGGCGGCGATCATCGCCGATGGTCCCGGTGCATCGGACTCGCCGTGGAGCGAGGTACTCGTGGGTGGTGAGTGCATGGCGCCACCCGATACACAGCGGGGCCCGCGCTGGTTCACCGATACGCGTCTGAATTTCGCCGAACATTTGTTGCGTCGCCGAGATGCGGCCACGGCGATCGTATCGTGGAACGAGCACGGGGCCCAGCAGCGCATCACGTTCGCGGAATTGGCCGAGCAGGTGGCCGCCACGGCGGCCGCCCTCTCGGCGGCGGGTGTTGGCGTCGGTGATCGCGTAGTCGGCTATCTGCCGAATTTGCCGCAGGCCGTGATCGCGATGCTGGCCGCCACGTCATTAGGCGCCGTATGGTCGTCCTGCTCACCCGACTTCGGCACCAAGGGCGTCCTCGATCGGTTCGGGCAAATCGCCCCCAAGGTGCTGATCGCCGCCGACGGCTACTGGTACGCAGGCAAACAGATCGACGGTCTCGAACGACTGCGCGAGATTGTCGCCTCGTTGCCATCGCTGGCGGCGGTGTGGGTGGTGCCGTACGTCCACGCCGCGCCGACGATCGCGTCGATTCCGGCGGCGGTCACGTTCACCGACGTGTTGGTGCAGTATGCCGCGCATCGCGAGCCGACGTTCACGCGTCTGCCGTTCGATCATCCGTTGTACATCATGTATTCGTCCGGCACGACGGGCTTGCCCAAATGCATGGTGCACGGCGCGGGTGGTACGCTCCTGCAGCACTGGAAGGAATTGGCGCTGCACACCGATCTCGGGCCCGATGACGCCATCTTCTACTTCACGACCTGCGGGTGGATGATGTGGAACTGGCTGGTGTCGGCGCTGGCCATCGGCAGCACGGTCGTGCTGTACGACGGCGCTCCACTGGCGCCGTCGGCCGACATCCTGTGGCGCATGGCGGCCGCCGAGCGCGTGTCAGTGTTCGGCACGAGCGCCAAGTATCTGTCGGTGCTCGAGAAGGAGGGTGTGCAACCGCGGGAACAGTTCGATCTGACCGCGTTGCGCGCGATTCTCTCCACCGGCAGCCCGCTGGCGGCGCACAGCTACGACTTCGTGTACGCGCAGATCAAGTCGGACGTGCGTCTGGCCAGCATCAGCGGCGGCACCGACATCGTGAGTTGCTTTGCGTTGGGTGATCCTACCGGTCCCGTCTATCGCGGCGAACTGCAGATGCGCGGGCTTGGCATGACGGTCGAGGTGTTCGACGACGGCGGCATGCCGGTGCGCGAGACACCGGGAGAGTTGGTGTGCACGCGTCCGTTCCCGAGTATGCCGGTGGCGTTCTGGAACGATCCCGACGGCGCACTCTACCGCGGCGCGTACTTTGAGCATTTCCCCGGCGTGTGGCGTCATGGCGACTGGGCGGAAATCACCTCGCACGACGGTCTGATCATTCACGGTCGTAGCGATGCGACGCTCAACCCCGGTGGAGTGCGAATCGGGACGGCGGAGATCTATCGGCAGGTCGAGCAGATCCCGGAGATTCTGGAGTCGCTGGTGATCGAGCAACGCCTCGGCGTCGATGGCGACGACTCTCGCGTGGTGCTGTTCGTGCGCATGCGTGATGGGGCGTCGCTCAGTGTAGACGTGCAGCGGGCCATCCGACAGCGCATCCGTGAGCACGCCAGCCCGCATCACGTGCCGAAGGTGATCGTTTCGGTAGCGGACATTCCCCGCACCATCAGCGGCAAGATCACCGAGATCGCGGTACGCGACGTCGTGCACGGCCGACCGGTCAAGAACGCCGACGCCTTGGCGAACCCGGCGGCGCTGGCGCTCTTCGCCGACCTGCCCGAGTTGCGTTCCTAGGCACGTCGGGTCGGCAGCAGGTTATCTTTCAAGGATACCGCCGGACCGGCCCCGAGAATCACGTTCGTGGAGCGTCGTCCCATGTGCAAGAATCCGCTTTCGGAAGACCAACGGCAACGCGCCTGGATCGGCGCGCTGCCGCGTTCGCATATCTGAGTTCGGGATGGCTGAACATGGTCGGCACGATTTCGCGTGCCCGACCGTCCACCCATCACAACTGAGGTCTGTCCTATGGCGACGATGACTATCCCCGAACAGGGGATCGAGCACGATGCGTTCCCGATCAATGGCACCGACTATGTCGAGTTCTACGTCGGCAATGCCAAGCAGGCGAGCCACTACTACCGCGCGGCGTTCGGCTATCAGCTGGTCGGTTACCGAGGTCCCGAGACGGGCGTGCGTGACCGCTCGAGCTATCTCATGCAGCAGGGCAAGATCCGCCTGGTGTTGACCACGGCGCTCGACCCCGACTCTGCCATCGCGTCCCACGTGCACACGCATGGTGACGGCCTCCGCGACTACGCGCTTTGGGTGGACGATGCGCGGTCCGCCTACGCGACGGCGATCGCGCGGGGCGCGATCGCGATTCAGGAACCGCAGGTGTTTTCCGACGAGCATGGCGAGGTGATCATCGCCGCCATCGGCACGTATGGCGACACGATTCATTCGCTCGTGGAACGCCGCAACTATCGCGGCTTCTTCTTGCCGGGCTTCCGCGAGATCTCGTCGCGATATCAGCCGGCAAGCGTGGGACTCAAGTACGTCGATCATTGCGTCGGCAACGTCGAGCTTGGCCAGATGAATCGTTGGGTCAACTACTACGCGAACGTAATGGGCTTCCGCAATCTGATCACCTTTGACGACGACGACATCAGCACCGAGTATTCGTCGCTCATGTCGAAGGTGATGGCGAATGGCGACGACAAGATCAAGTTCCCGATCAACGAGCCGGCCTCAGGCAAGAAGAAGTCGCAGATTGAAGAGTATCTCGACTTCTACGGCGGACCGGGCGCACAGCACCTTGCCCTCGCGACCGACGACATTTTGGCAACCGTGACCGCGCTGCGCGATCGCGGCGTCGAGTTCCTCTCGGTGCCGACGTCGTACTACGCCGAGTTGCAGGAGCGCGTGGGGCAGATCGATGAGGATATCGACGCGTTGGCTGCGCTCGGCATTCTGGTGGACCGAGATCCGGATGGCTATCTGCTACAGATCTTCACGAAGCCAGTGGAGGATCGCCCCACGCTGTTCTACGAGATCATCCAGCGAAAGGGCGCCAAGAGCTTCGGCAAGGGCAACTTCAAGGCGTTGTTCGAAGCCATCGAACGGGAACAGGAGCTGCGCGGCAACCTCTAGCGTGGCGAACGGCTAATACGTTCGGCATGCTACGTGCGACACATCACCGGTGAACCCGTACCCACAGGAGATCATCGATGATGCATCTGGTGCATCGCACCATCCCGTTCATCGCCGTTGCGGCGTTGGTGACGGTGTCGCCAGCCGGCGCGCAGGAGCGGGACGATTCGACCTCGACCGCCGGTGCTGTCGTCTCGCTGCTCGGGCTCGGCGGTAACTTCGTCGGTTTCGGCAAGGCCGATCGCGATGCGTCGCATCCGACTGCTTGGAACTGCGCCGGCGGTTGTGCCGCCTTCGGCGCCCGCGGTTTGGCCGTGGCGCCCTTCGGTACGTCGGTGTCGGCGCGGCGCGCGCCAACCCATGGCGCGTCGATCGCCAACGGTCGCTCGGCGTTATTGCCGACCGACCGCGCCGATCTCAGTGACTACGGCTGGTCCCGACGGGTTGGCAGCGATGGCGCTGCACTCGAGCGCCTATCGGCGGCCACGGCGCCGTCGGATGCCCCCGATGTGTCGACGTCGGGTGGCGCGCCGGCTGGCCCCGTGCCAGCTCCTGTTGCCGACGGCGCCGGTCGCGCCCCGGCGTGGGTCGCTCCGGGCAGCAGCCCGGTGGCGGCAGCAGCCATGTGGAACGATGAGTCGGTGGGACCCGCGGCAGCTGCTGCGGCAGCGGCGGCGGCCCAAGACGCTGGTCGCGTGACCACGTCGAAGTTGGCGAAGGCGCCCGACGAGGCGATGACGGCGTTTGCTGCGTCGTTTGACGCGGCGCCGCTCGTGACCACGGTGCCGGAGCCGAGCACCGTCGTGTTGCTGGCAGTCGGAATGTCGTCGCTGCTGTTCCCGCGTCGGCGGAGCGCGCCGCGCCGCTGAGTCGCGGCGAGGGCCGTTCGACGCCCTGAACGCGTACGCAATGTCATGTACCGGCGGCGGGAGGATTGCCCTCCCGCCGCTTGGTGCGTTTGGCCAGATTGCAGGTATCAATTCGTCGGCGCACGACTGCCATCCGGCGTCGCGTCGGCCGCCCGCACCAGAGGCCGTCTTTCATGCCGTTCTACCACCAGCTGGGTTCCGTGCCGCGCAAGCGCCACATTGTCTTTCGACGTCCCGACGGCGGATTGTACGCTGAGGAACTGATGGGGCACGAGGGGTTCGTGGGAACCTCGTCGCTGCTGTATCACACGCACCCGCCCACCACGTACAAGTCGGCGCGCAAGGTGCGCGATTTCGTGCTCGAGGCCGATGTCGACACGTCGCTGCGCCACCGGCACTTCCTCACGTCGCGGATTGCAACTGGTGGATCGGCCACGCTTGGTCGCCTGCCGCTGCTCTTCAACAGCGACATCGTGATGCTGTACGTCGAGCCCGACACCAACGACACGCATTTCTACCGTAATTCGCAGGCGGATGAAGTCGTGTATGTGGTGGAGGGCTCGGGCGTACTGGAGTCGGTGTACGGCGAGCTGCCATACAAGTCCGGCGATTACGTCGTGATTCACCGGAACATCACGCATCGCTGGCGCCATGACCTGACCGCCGGTGCCACGAAGTTCCTGGTGATGGAGAGCCGCGGGCACATCCGTGTGCCCTCACGCTACCGCAATAATTTCGGACAGATGCTGGAGGGGGCGCCGTTTTCGGAGCGTGACATCCGCCGCCCGCAACAGCTCGCGCCGCGCGACGAGATGGGCGACTTCCCGATTCTCGTGAAGCAGTACGACGCCCTCAATGAACTCGTGCTCGATCACCATCCATTCGACGTCGTGGGATGGGATGGGTACTTCTATCCGTGGATCTTCAACATCCACGACTTCGAGCCGATCGTCGGCCGGATTCACCAACCGCCCCCGGTGCACCAAACGTTCCAAGGTGACGGGTTCGTGATCTGCTCGTTCTGCCCGCGTCCATACGACTTCCACCCCGAGGCGATACCGGCACCGTACAATCACAGCAACGTCGACTCGGACGAAGTGCTGTTCTACGCGTCGAGTGAATTCATGAGCCGCAAGGGGATCGAGTACGGATCGATCACGCATCATCCGGATGGTCTGGCGCATGGCCCGCATCCGGGTCGCACGGAGGCATCGATCGGCGCGAAGTACACCAACGAACTCGCCGTGATGATGGACAGCTTCAAGCCGCTCAAGATCGCCAAGCTCGCGATGGCGATCGAAGATCCGGCGTACCACAAGAGCTGGATCGATGCGCAGCACGCGCAGTACAGTCCGCCCACGTCGTAATTCCGCTCTCCACTTCCGACTCGCCGTCATGCCGCGCCTGTCCCAACGGTTCTCGTCGTTTCCTGCCTATCCGCTTGCACACATCCCAGGGCGCAAGAAGGCGCTGATCGAGGCTGGCGTCGATGTCATCGATCTCGGTGCCGGTGACGCCGATCTGGCGCCGCCCGCAGGCGCCGTGTCGGCGCTCCAGCGCGCGGCCGAGGTCCCGGCTATGCAGCGATATGGATTCGGGCTGGGGCTGGTGCGCTACCGCGAAGCGATCGCGGCGTGGATGCAGACTCGGTTCGGGCAGCGCGTCGATCCGATCACCGAGATCGTGCCGTTGCTGGGCAGCAAGGAAGGGCTCGCCCACATCGCCTTTGCCTTCGCTGGCCCCGGTGATGTCGCGATCATTCCCGATCCCGCCTATCAGGCGTATCTCGGTGGCACGCTGCTCAGCGATGCCACGCCGTACGTGTATGCGTTGCGGCCGCGCACGAACTTTCTGGTGGACCTCGACGAGGTCCCGACCGACGTGCTCTCACGCACGCGGATTCTGTACCTCAACTATCCGAACAATCCGACCTCGGCGATCGCGCCGCGCGACTATCTCGAACGGGTGGTTCAGGTGTGTCGGGAACGCGATATGCTGCTAGTGTATGACAACGCCTACTCGGAGATGGGATTCGACGGCTACGTGCCGCCCAGCATCTTCGAGATCGACGGCGCACGCGAGGTGGCGATCGAGTTCCACTCGCTGTCGAAGACGTACAACATGACCGGCTGGCGCTGTGGCTGGGCGGTCGCGAGGCCGGAGATTTCCACGGCGCTCGCCAAGGTGAAGGCGTTCACGGATACCGGGCAGTATATGGGCATTCAGGCGGCAGGGGTCGCGGCGATCGAGAGCTGGGCTGACTTCGTGCCGCAGAACGTGGCGGTGTTTCAGGCGCGTCGTGATGCGGCCGTCACGGCGTTCCGCGCCAGCGGCTTTGCCGTCGAGGTCCCCAAGGCCACGATGTACCTGTGGATGCCATTGCCCGAGGGCATTGCCAGTGCGGCGTTTGCCGATCGCCTGCGGGAAGAAGCTGGCGTTATCGTGCTGCCGGGCTCCGGCTTCGGGGCCGGTGGGGAAGGGTTCTTCCGGATTTCCTTCATCCAGTCCGAGGAGCGCATTGCTGAAGCCGCGAAGCGAGCCGGCGCTGTGCTCGATGCCATGCTGAAGGAGCTGACGTAGTGCGTGGTCGCGATCTGATCACTGCCGGCGCAGTGCTCGCCGTGTCGGCGGTGCTTGCCTGCCGGCCTACGGCACCGCCCGTCGCACCTGGGGAGCCGGTGCCGGCGGCTCGCCCGGAACCCACGCGACCGACGCCAGTGCAAACTCCGGGTCGTACGGCACCGGCCGCACCGGCCCGTGTGCGCCCGGTGGTCAGCGCCGAGGCCCCGCCGCTGGCGCGCGAGTTTCGCGGCGTGTGGGTGGCGTCGGTGGCCAACATCGACTGGCCATCCAAGCGCACGCTCTCCACCGCCGAACAGCAGGCAGAGCTCATTGCGCTGCTCGACCGCGCGGCGGCGCTCAAGTTGAACGCGGTGCTCTTTCAGATCCGTCCGGCGGCCGATGCGTTGTACGCATCGAAGATCGAACCGTGGTCGGAGTATCTCACGGGCGCGCAAGGCCGCGCACCGGCGCCGTTCTGGGATCCGCTCGCGTTCGCGATCCAGGAAGCACACGCGCGCAACCTCGAGTTGCACGCGTGGTTCAATCCCTACCGTGCGCGACACACCGACGCCAAGTCGCCGTTGTCATCCACGCACATCGCGCGCACAAATCCGTCTTTGGTGAAGCCGTACGCGGGCTATCTCTGGATGGATCCGGGTGAGCCTGCCGTCCGCGCACGCACATTGCGCGTGGTGCTCGATGTGGTGCAGCGCTATGACGTCGACGGCGTGCATATCGACGACTATTTCTATCCGTATCCCGAGAACGATCGACGCGGTCGCACCATTCCGTTTCCCGACGATCGCAGTTGGAAGCGCTACGTGCGCGAGGGCGGCAAACTCGCGCGCGCGGATTGGCGGCGCCGCAATGTCGATCTGCTGGTACAGGAGCTCGACGAAGGCGTGCACAAGGCCAAGCCGTGGGTGCGCTTCGGTATCAGTCCGTTCGGCATCTGGCGTCCCGGCTATCCCACGCAGGTGCGTGGGTTCGACGCGTACGAGAAGCTGTACGCCGATGCACGGAAGTGGCTGCGTGAGGGTTGGGTGGACTACTTCACGCCGCAGCTCTATTGGCCCACGACCAAACGTGAACAGGCGTATCCGGCCCTGCTCGACTGGTGGGTTGGCGAGAATGTCATGGGGCGCCACATGTGGCCGGGCAACTTCACCTCGAGAGCCGGTGGTGTCGGGTCGGGTGCGTTCTCCGTGGGCGAACTGGTGGAGCAGATCCGTGTCACGCGGCTGCAGGACGGGGCGACCGGCAACGTGCATTTCAGCATGAAGTCGTTCCTGACCAATCAGGCCGGCATGAACGACACACTGCTGGAGGGACCCTACGCCGCGCCGGCGCTGGTGCCGGCCACGCCGTGGCTCAAGGCGGCAGCGCCCCCGCTGCCCACCGCACGTCTGGCGGAAACCAGCACGGGGACCCGGTTGCTGCTGCGCACCACGGGCGCCGCGATGCCGTGGCAGTACGCCATCCGGCTGCGCACCGACACGGCATGGATTACGATGCTGGTATCGGGATCCACGACGTCGTGGCCGATCCCGAAAGGCACGTCGCCGACGGCGCTGTCGGTTGTGTCGCTCAACCGCGTGGGCACCGAAAGCCTTCCGGTCACTGTCACGTTTCGAGGACGTTCCGATGCGCCCTGATCCCATCCCGTTCTACTATCGCATCACGTCAGGTATTCGTATCACGGTACGCCCGTCGTATCTGCGCGACCGATCGAATCCAGTGCTTGGCCAGTTCGTGTTCGCCTATCACATCCGCATCGAGAATGTGGGTGAACAGGCGTCGCAGCTCCGCACGCGCCGCTGGCTGATTCACGACGAGTCCGCGGGCGACACCGTGGTGGAAGGGGAAGGCGTGGTTGGCGAACAGCCGCATCTGCTTCCCGGACAAGTGCACGAGTACCGCTCGTTCTGCGTGCTCAAGGCGCCGCAGGGCTGGATGGAGGGCTCGTATCGTTTCGTGCGCGACGACGGTTCCTCGTTCGAAGCGGTGATCCCGCGCTTTACGCTTGCCGCTGAGCCCCGGGCCGACACCGTCTCCTGAGCCGAGGTGCGACGGAGTACCGTTCACCCCAGCGGGATCGTGTCGCTGAAGGCGTCGGTCAGTAAACGCGCGGTCGCGTCGTCGAGCAGGTCGCGCACCATCAGCGCCAACAGCGCCGCGAGTGCCGGCTCGGCAATGGGCTCGAGCTCGACGTCCGCTCCCGCCGGTGCAGGCGTCCCCTGTCGTTTGACCAATTGCAGGAGCGGCCCGCTCAACGCATCGCGAGCCTCCTCCCGGCCGCTCCGGGCGATCACCGCACCGAGGCGCGCATCCGCGGCCTCGTATGCCCGGGTATCGGCCATGGCCTCGTAGCGCGCGACGACGCCCGCACGATCGGCCGCCCCGAGGCCAGCCAGTCGCACAAGGAAGCCACGCACGGCGGCGGTCTGCGGCCCATACGGCAGCGACGGCGCGGTGCTCACGAAGTAGCCGGCGTCAACGGCACCTGATGGCCGAGCAGGCGCAGGCCATCGTACACCGTGGGCGCGCTGGGACGCCAGCCCGTGGCCAGCAAGGCGTCGACGTTGATCCGCTGATTGCTGCGGCCACTGCGAACCGGCGCCGCGTTATCGCGTGGCGTCTGCTCCGCCGGCGCGGTGATCGGACGACCGATGAGGGTGGATGCGATCGACGACGAGCGCAGCGGCGTTCCATCGGCGCAGTTGAACACGCGCACGCCCGGTGTGCGATCGTACTGCAGCAGATGCACGATGGCTGACACCACATCGTCGCGCCACGAAAAGTTGCACCACACATCCCCAGTCGCGAAGGCGGGGGCGGCCAGCCGTGCGGCCGGATCACGTTGCGGTCCGTACAGGCCGGCCGCGCGCACGATGCGAACCGTGGCGTCGTGATTCCGGGCCAGCGTCGCGATACGCTGTTCGGCGTCGTACAAGGCCTGCACCCGCGCGTCGCGTGGCTCGATGGCGCTCATCTCGGTGACTTCGCTGCCGTCTTGCCGATCATAGACACCAGTGCTCGACACATACAGCACCGATCTGATGCCGAGCGCATTCGCCAACGCCGCCGCGCCGGCGGCTGCCTGCGGATAGATGCCGTAGTCGTCACCACGCGCGCGCGACGGTGCGACGCACACGACGAGGTGATCGATCGGTGCCGGGAGCGCCGACCGCACGATGGCCTGCAAGGCCGCCGTCGATTCCGGCCCGCGCACGGCGTCGGCGATATCGCCCGTCAACGCGGAAACGTCGGGGTGGGTTGCTGTACGGGCGCTACGCTGCAGCGTGGCAACGGTAGCGCCACGCGCCGCCAGCTGTACCGCCGTGGGCTGACCCAACCAGCCCGGCCCCACGAGCAGCACACTGCCGTGCAGGCGTGCTGCCGTTGCTTCCGGAGGGACCGACGTCATCGCGTGCCGCGCATCAACGAAGCAGGAAGTACCAGACCGCGCCGCCCGCTGCCAAGGCGACACCGATGCCGGCCCCGATCAGGCCGGTGCTCTTGCCGCCGGTCTCCTTCGGATGTCGATCGGACATCGGGGTCCGCCCGGTCCGTCCGGCACGCTGCGACGTGTGGGCGCTCGCCTCGTCTGCGTCGGCGGCGTTCTGCGCATCCTGTGCGCGCGTCATGTCCCGCGCCGTCGGCGGCATCGGCGCCGGAGCGGGCGCCGGCTCCATGCGAGCGCCAGGGGTGACCAGCGCAGCCGGAGGCGGCCCGAATCCATGCGTCAACACGGGCTCTGTGTGCCGTACCGGTGGACGGAGCGGTGCGTTGAGCGGCGAAAGCGGTTCTGGCACAGCGGGTGCCGGCTCCTCGATGCGCGACGGCGTTGCCTCATCGAGTTCGAGTGCCGGACGGTGCATCGGCACATCGACCAGTGAGTCGGCCAGTGCGTCGTCGAGCTCGAGCCCCAGCAGATCGGTGCTCGCATCCAGTATCGATGCGGGCGCATCGGGTGCGCCGAGCCCATGCTCGATCGTGAAGCCGAGCGCCATCGAGGGCGCATCGTCGTCCTGGCGCGGGGGCCCGAACTCGTCGGCCAGGTCGAGCGCGATGTCCACCGCTGGCGTGGGGGCATCGTCCACCAGATCGAGCATCGGTTCGACCGGTGTATCCACGACCGTTTCGAAGGCGGCGAGAATCTCGGCATCGTGATTCACCGGCTCCTGAATCGCGATCACCCCCGAGGGCGTGGTGCGCAGCAGCACATCGGTGATCGCGACGGCATCGCGGAGCGGCTGATCGTCCCACTCGGCTTCGGCCGCCTGCTCGTCGATCGAGGCATGCGCGTAGACGGCCACCTCCTCGGCGGGGCTCGCCTCACGGTGGACCGTCTCGGCGCGATTGGCGTCGGCACGGGAGCGAACGGCCGCAACCATCGCGAGCAGGCGGTCGGCACGATCGGTGGACATGCCATGCGCATCGAGCAGGGCGTGGAGACGCAGCAACAGCGGTTCGGCGTTGGCCGGGACGCCCGCGGCCAGGGCCAGCCGGGCGGCGTTCTCCAACATCACCACGAGGCGCGCATCTTCATCGCCGACATGACGTTCCACGGCTGATATCGCGCGCTGGATCAGCGCCTGCGCTTCGTCGAGCCGGCCGGAGGCACCGAGCATGACCGCGAGATCCATGCGTTCGCGAGCCACCGGCATCGCGTCCTCGCCGGCGAGCGCGACACGGAGGGCGCAGGAGCGCTGGGCATGGAGCAGGGCGTCGTCGGTACGTCCGGCCCGGAAGCAGGCCTGCGCCAGATTGCCGAGAATCAACGCCAGCGCATCGTGAGAGCTCACATCGGGCGCACGTCGTGCCAACACGTCGGCCGCGGCAGCAAATGCCTCGGCGGCTTCATCCCAGTCCGCCGCAGCGGCAAGGGACAAGCCCCGCGTGTTGTCATCCATCCAACCGTCGCGCTCGGAGCGCGCGGACCCGTGTGCCATCAGTAGCTCATGCATCGCGAGAGTTTGACGCGCCGTCGTAACCCACGTCACCGTGGTGTGCGCGATTGTGCCAGCAGTGAAACGTTCGTGCACGGAGCGACATGGCCGCCGGCCGCTTGCACTGAAACGCCGTGATCCGCCGTTCCCTCTACGAACGGTTTCACGACGCCCTGTGTGCAATATGGCATGCTCCGACCATCCGGCGGCAGGCGCGATGCGAACGGAGCGTGATGGGCGTCAAACCTCATAAGGCGGCGCTTGGGCGTCGCGTTGACGCCGATCGTCCAGCGCGTAGCTTCCGCGTATGAACTCGTCGCCGAATCGATTTGCACTGAATGACTTACGGTCCTGTTCGCCGAAGTCAGTCGGTCGTACTGCCTGGCATCTCGCGATGCTCTGCACACTCGCGGCGTGCAATCGTGAAAAGAGCGTCACGGTGTCGGGTGACATACCGGGGCTCGATACACTCGGATATCGCGGCGATTCGCTGCTGGCGCAGGCCGAGCGCGGCCCGGCCGACCTACTCGATTCGCTCGCGGTCATGCAGAACGCGTCGCAGGTGGCGGCCAGCGGTTCAAACGACGGCACGATCGCGAACGTGAACAGCGCCACGCGTGCCAGCGCCGGGTTCGGTACCACGGCCGGTCAGGCGATGAGCCTTCGGGCCCAAGCACGTGGTGATTCGATGGCCCGCGCCATCGCGCAGCGACTGGCGGGCGGGAGTGATCTGGCCGGTCGCACGCGTGGTGATTCGGTGCGCGGCGTGGTTACGATCGTCGGTGCCGAGCCCGCTCGGCAGGTCGTCCTGCGCGTCGATGGCAACAACATTTCGCTGAGCGGGATGGCGACCACGGGGCTCGGGCGATTGGCCGGCACGGAGGTCGTGGTGCGCGGCGTCAAGATCACGCCGCGCGACATCGTCGTGTCGGATTATCTGGTGCGGTCGTCCGACGGTGTACCGGCGTGGGATGGCACCCTCGACGACGGCGGCGGGCTGCGACTCACTGACGGATCCGGTCGCAAACGACTGCCCTCCGTGCCCAGCGCGCTACGAGGGATGGTCGGTGCGCGTGTCTGGGTCGCGTTCAAGGAAGGCAGCGCTACCGCCGACTCGTACGGTATCATCGGTCGGCGGTAGTCGCGCACTGATGTCGTCAGGCTTCGCGGATCGCGGCCATCGGCGTTTCCTTGTAGACATCGCGGCTGGTCAGTAACCCGATCGCCATCGTCAGCAGCAGCATGCCCGCCGCGATCACGAACGTCGGGCCGACGGCGGGATCGAACGGATCCTTGAACACGAAGCGCGTGAGGCCCCATGCGCCAGCGAACGCCAGCACCATGCCGGTGAGCGCCCCGAGCGCCCCGAGCGCCCCGTACTCCGCGAGCAACACGCGCGCGACCTGAGCCCGTGATGCTCCAAGCGTGCGCAGTAACACGCCTTCTCGCAATCGCGCGCGCCGCGTGGCGGCGACGGCGCTGAAGAGCACCGGGATGCCCATCGCCAACGAGAACAGTCCCAGGAAGCGGATCGCGAGCGTGACCTTGTCGACGATGGCGCCGATCGTCTGACGCACGAGTGTGAGATCGACGCTCGAGATGTTCGGGAACCGTCGCACGATATCGCGCTGCACGGCGGCGATCGCCGGTCCCGCCGGCACATTGGCGACCACCACGAACTGTTGTGGCGCGCGACGCAGCGCCTCGGGCGCGAACACCACGAAGAAGTTCGCCTCGAAGCGTGCCCAGTTCACGGTGCGGAAACTGGTCACGATCGTGGTGACCGGTACACCCTGCACATTCCACGTGACGGTGTCACCGAGTGCCACGCCCAGATCGGTGGCGAGGTCGCGCTCGAAGGACACTTCGAACGGCGCATCCGGACTGCTGGCGCGCGACTTCGCGCGCGTGGCCGAATCGGCGAACCACTTGCCAGCCACGACGGCTTCCGAGCCCACGATGGAATCGCGATACGTGCTGCGGTATTCGCGACGCAGCGCCCACCCGGCGCGCCGCGCGCTCGTGTCGGCCATCAGCGACGACACACTACGGCCATTCAGCGCGTCGATACGCATCGTCACGATCGGCGTCTGTTGCACCACGGGATGCTGCCGCGCGCGCAGGAGTGAATCGAGTGGTGCCGCCTGATCATCCTGCACGTCGAAGAAGAGGAGGTTGCCGGCCGAGCCGGCGGAGGTGGCTTGCACGCGACTGAGCAGATTCGCCTGCACCAGGTACACGGTACTGAGCAGGAAGGCGCCGAATCCCAGCGCGAGCGTGACCGCGCGTGTCTGATTGGCCGGGCGGTGCAGATTGGCGATGCCCTGCCGGAGCTCGAATGGCCACGACGGCCGCGTGCTGCGGCGTGCCGCCGCGATGAGCAACGAGGCGGCGATCCAGAGCACCAGCACCGCGCCCCCGATGGCCGCGCTGATGTAGAGCCCCTGGCGAACGCTGCCGATGCGCGACACCACGATGCCGATGATGCTGCTCACCAACAGTGCGTCGACGGTCAGGCGTGCCGGGTCGTTCCACTCGCGGGGCAGGGCCGTGTTGTCCATTTCGCGGCGAATCGCCTGCAACGGGGACACACGACGCAACGCGAGCAGAGGTCGCATTGCGAACACCAGCGACACCCACACGCCGGTGGCAAGGCCCAGAATCAGCGGCCGCGGTTCAAGGGCGAGTTCGACATCGATGGGTAGGAAATCCGACACCACACCCGGCAGGAGGAACTGCACGGCGACGCCGAGCAGTGTACCGGCGATAGCACCGACGAGGCCCATGGCGGCCGACTGCACGACGTACAACGCCAGGACCTGACGACTGGTGGCGCCTAGGCATCGCAGCACGGCCACGGTATCGATCTTGGCGGAAACGAACGCGTTGACACCACTCGCGACACCGATGCCGCCGAGCAGGAGAGCAATGAGTCCGATGATGCTGAGGAAATCCGCCAAGCGCGCAACCGACTCGGTGAAATCGCGCTCGGTATCGGCCACCGTGCGTACGCGCACACGCGTGCGCACGGCGCCCGACACGAGCCCCGAAGCGGAATCGGGCGCTGGTTCGACCGCCTTCGGTACCGAGTCGGCCGCCGGGGCTTCGTCTTCGCCGCCCGGGCCACGGCGTTCCTCGCCGCGTGCTTCCTGCGCTTCCTGCTGCGCGGCCGCTTTCGGGTCGATCCGGCGACGGAGATCACGCGCCATCGTCTTTGCGGCGGCTGGGGTGGCCAGCGACGCGGGCAGCTTGAGCACCACGTCGTACTCGGCGCGGCTCCCGAACTTGAGCAGTGCGGTCGCGCCGAGCCACGTGTCGGACACGTACACCCGCGGCCCGATGACCGCCGTGATGCCGGCATCGCCGGGCACGTTGCCGAGCGTGCCGGCAATGGCGAACATCTTCTGACCGAGTCGCAGTGAATCACCGACGCTGGCATCGAGCGCGACCAGCAGCGATGGATCGACGAACACGATCGACTCGTTGTGTACGCGCGACCACGCGTTGGCGGGAATCGTTTCGATCTCGCCGTAGAACGGATAGCCGGGCGAGACGGCGCGCACCTGCACGAGTCGTGTGCCACCCGACGGCTCGGCCAGCGCCATGCTGGCAAAGGTCGTGACCCGAGACGTGGCGATGTTGTCGGTGCGCAGCGAATCGAGCAGCGTATCGACCACGGCCGGGAACGCGGCGCGCGCTTGCAGCGCCATGTCACCGCCGAGCAGCGTGCGCGACTGTTCGCGAATGGAGCGCGTGACGTTGCCGGCGAACGAGTCGATCGCGACGAGCGCGGCGACGCCGAACGCAATCGATGACATGTACAGCGCCAGACGACGACGGGCCGTACGGCTCTCCCGCCAGGCGAGGCGGAGCAGGGCCTGCGTCGTCATGAGGCGGACGGAGCTGCAGTCGGCTCGTGCATGACGTCTTCGACCACGACGCCGTCACGGAGACGGATGGTGCGTTGCGTTCGGGCGGCCAGCGCGATGTCGTGGGTGACTAGCACGATCGTGCATCCACGTTCGCGATTCAGCGCCTGCAACAACTCGACGATGCGCTCACCGGTCGTGCCGTCGAGATTTCCGGTGGGTTCATCGGCGAATAGAATGCGCGGCTCGTTCACGAACGCGCGGGCGAGCGCCACGCGCTGCTGCTCGCCGCCTGACAGCTGCTGCGGAAAATGGTGTGTGCGATCGCCAAGGCCCACGCGCGTGAGCAGATCGCGGGCGCGCATGGTGGCGTCCTTGGCGGAGACCGCCCCGGAGAGCTCGAGCGGCACCTGCACGTTCTCGAGGGCCGTCAGCGTGGGAATCAGTTGAAAGCTCTGGAACACAAAGCCGACCTTTTCCCCACGCAGTTTGGCGCGGCGATCTTCGTCAAGACTTCCGAATTCTTCGCCATCGAGCGACACTGTGCCCTGTGACGGGGTATCAAGCCCGGCGAGCAGACCGAGCAGCGTGGTCTTGCCGCTGCCGGACGGCCCGACGATCGAGACGAACGCGCCCTGGGGCACGTCGAACGACACGTCGCGCAACACCGTGAGGCGCTGCGTGCCACTCTGGTATTCCTTGGTCAATCCACGGGCAACGAGCATGCGATTGGAACGGAAGAAGAAGATCGGGCGCTGGGCGGCGGGTGCGGTACTCGCGGCCCTGACGGCAATGGGAGGGGCCTGTGGCACCAACGGCAAATCCGGTCGTTCGGATTCAGCCGCCGGCGCATCGGCGTCGGCTGAAAGAACCGGGGGGGACGCCCCCGAAGCAACTGTTGCGACTCGATCCGCCCGCGTGGTGCTGTTGGGGACGAGTCTGACGGCCGGGCTGGGGCTTGATCCCGAGAAAGCCTATCCCGCGCTGCTGCAGGCCAAGGCCGACTCAGCGGGATACGCCGTGCGCATCGTGAATGCGGGGTTGAGCGGGGAGACCTCGGCGGGTGCGTTGCGACGGGCGGGGTGGGTGCTGGATCAGCCGGCGGCGTTGGTGGTGCTCGAGGTGGGGGCGAACGACGGACTGCGGGGCGTGGATCCCGACTCGACGTATGCCAACATCGTGGCGCTGGTGAAGGTGGTGCGCGCACAGCGGCCCGAGGCCGATGTGGCGCTCGTGCAGATGGAAGCCCCCACGAATCTCGGCGGGAGCTACACCACGCGCTTTCACGAGGCCTACCCGCGTGCGGCAAAGGTGACGGGGGTGACGCTGCTCCCGTTCTTGCTGGAAGGGGTGGCGGGCGATGCACGGCTCAACCAGGCCGACGGAATTCACCCGAATCCAGAAGGTTCGAAGCGAGTAGCCGACACGGTATGGCGCGGCTTGTCACCGCTGCTGGCGAAGGTGGCGGGCCGCTGACGGCTCTGCCCAACTGTAGTGATTTCTCAAGCAGGTCAGGACCATGCGTTCCATACTGGTTTTGCTGGAAGACATCGTGCGGTTGGAGTTCGGCCCCGGGGAGCTGGCGTCGGTGCGCGCCGTGGCCTCCGCGCACGTCAGTGACGCGGTTTCCGGAACGGGATCGGCGGTGCGCGTCACGGCCTTCGTGCGCGCCCTGTGTCAGGTGCGCCGTCGGCCCCTGCCCGAGGTGTACGCGTTTGTTGGTTTGAAGCTCGCCCAGTCGGTCGTCACGGATTTTCCGATGGTGACGCGCGACCGGCAGTCCACGCGACTGGTGCTGCTGCAGATCAACCAGTTGGCGCCGGCCGTGTTGGATGCCCTGGTGCCAGGGGTGGAGGTGCCGGCGTTCGATGTGGAATTGATCGACGCCGAGTCGGTGCGGGTGAGTTTCACCGGTACACCCGAAATGGCGTCGCTGCTGGAGGGCGCCGTCCGCGGGTTGGGCCAGCATTTCGGTGAGCGGGTGGAGCCGACGCGCGCGAGTCCTCCGTCCTACGCGCCGAATCGGCGCTTGATTGACATCAAGATCACGCCGGATCGCCGCACTGAGGATGCTCCCTCTCCAACGGGTGTCGATCGACGGAAGTTCTTCTCGTTCTAGCCAGCGGCCGAACCGTGATGGGTCCCTTCCGGTGATGAGACCGTCTGGTTACTTTTCGAGGCTGTGCGGTTTTGGCTCGTCGGTGCTTTGCCGGCTGGTGGGTTTGAGCGGCGCGGTATTCCAGCTGGTCTCCTGCGGGGGTTTGCCCCCGATGTCCCCTGTTCGAAGGTGTCGTTCGCATGGCCTTTTCTGCGACCCAGATCCGACGTGGCATGGTCCTCGTGTTCGAGGGCGATCCGTGCCGAGTCGTCGAGTTCCGTCACCACACGCCGGGAAACCTGCGCGCCATGGTACAGGCGAAGCTGAAGAACTTGCGGACGGGTTCGAACTTCGAGCATCGGTTCCGCGCCGCGGACACGATCGTGAAGGCGGACATGGAAACGCAGGAACTGGAGTTCATGTACCAGGGCGGCGACGTGTTTCATTTCATGAACATCGCGAACTACGATCAGATCGAGATGGATGAAGAGGCACTGGGCGATTCGGCGCCGTGGATGCAGCCGGGTATGAAGATCCTGGCCGAGTACTACAACGGCCGTCCGATCGGCATTGAACTGCCGAACTCGCTGATCTTCGAGATCGTCGAAACCGCACCGGTGGTGCGTGGCGCCACCAAAACGGCGTCGTCCAAGCCGGCGAAGCTGTCGAACGGCGTGACGGTGAACGTGCCGGAATTCGTGGAAGAGGGCACGCGCGTCCGCGTGAACCCGACGACGGGCGAGTACCTGGAGCGCGCGAAGGACTGAGCGTTGGTACCGATGAAGAAAGTCGGGGTCAAGTATGGCTGCCCCGCTTGCAATCGGCCTTTCGTCTGGTTACAGTTTGCGTCTCCCGTCGGTTGTCATCCTTGGTGATGCCTGAGGGGATGCTGGCTTCGAACGTGAGGAGTGAAGGCACACGCGTTCGACGATGGTGGCCGTAGCTCAATTGGTTAGAGCACCGGATTGTGATTCCGGGGGTTGCGGGTTCAATTCCCGTCGGTCACCCTGGTCGCACTGCAAGCGCCAGTGAGACGCGGCGCTTCAGGAGGTCCGTAGCTCAATTGGTAGAGCACCGGTCTCCAAAACCGGCGGTTGGGGGTTCGATTCCCTCCGGGCCTGTCAAAGAGTAGGAAGTACGGGGTAGGGAGTAGGGCGGGTGCCGCGAGGCGCTCGGAACGAAGAGTGATCGCGAACAGCGATCACGACAGGAAATAGCATCACCGCCGTCGGCAGGTCGCCTTCGGGGACTGCCGACGGCGGTATCGTCTAGGGGACTAGGACACAGCCCTCTCAAGGCTGGAACACGGGTTCGAATCCCGTTACCGCTACTGAAGGTGCTGTTGCACGACGCAGGCTGCAGGAACGCACGACGTAGACTCTGGCTCCATCGTCTATCGGTTAGGACACGACCCTTTCAAGGTTGAGAGACGGGTTCGATTCCCGTTGGAGCTATCAGCTCCCCCTGGAGCTGGCTGATGCAGGTGCAGGATGTTGTTGGGGGCGTAGCTCAGTTTGGTTAGAGCACTCGACTGTCACTCGAGAGGTCGCGGGTTCGAGCCCCGTCGCTCCCGTTGTTCCGCGGATGTTTGGGATGCAGGTGCTGGTGGAGTTTCCGCGAACACAGATGCAGTGCTGCAGGTGTTGTACGCCCTCGTGGTGGAATTGGTAGACACGCTACTTTGAGGTGGTAGTGCTTAACGGCGTCGCGGTTCGAGTCCGCGCGAGGGCACTGTTTACCGTTGGATAGCAGGACACGGCACCTCACCGTGAGATCGAACGCCACAGTAGCTCAGTGGTAGAGCACCCGATTCGTAATCGGGCGGTCATCGGTTCAATCCCGATCTGTGGCTCTGGTTGGTTCAGAGCAGATTCATAGCAGCAACATCGAAGCGGCCTCCGATCACTCGGGGGCCGTTTTGCGTTGGCGTGCGTATTGGCACCATTGGCACAGCTGTGCACACGCGCTCGACCGTGCACATTCCCGACATGGCCACTCCGTCGACGCATTCGCCCTCGAACGCCCCCGTCAATCCCGCGGAGCAGGGCTCGCGCTATCGCTATCTCGTGCTCGCGATGCTCGTGCTTGCCTACACGTTCAACTTTCTCGATCGCCAGATCCTCGGCATCCTCAAGGAGCCGATCAAGCAGGAGCTCGGACTCACCGACACGCAGCTCGGGCTGATGGGTGGGCTTGCCTTTGCGATGCTCTACTCCACGCTGGCGGTGCCGATCGCGTGGCTCGCCGATCGCGCCAGCCGCACCTGGATCATGACGGCGGCGCTGGGCCTCTGGAGCGCGTTCACGATGGCCTGTGGGCTCGCGACGGGCTTCTGGTCGCTGTTTCTCTCGCGCGTCGGTGTGGGCTTCGGCGAGGCCGGTGGGGTGGCACCCGCCTATTCGCTCGTGAGCGACTACTTCCCGAAGGAACAGCGCGCCCGGGCGCTCGCCGCGTACTCATTCGGGATCCCCGTGGGATCCGCGCTCGGCATTCTCTTCGGCGGCCTCATCGCCGCGTCGATCAGCTGGCGCGTGGCGTTCTTCATCGTCGGCGGCGCTGGCGTGCTGTTGGCGCCGATTTTCAAGCTCGTCGTGAAGGATCCCGTGCGCGGTGGGCTCGATGGCGCCACCGCCGCCGCGCCGTCGATCGCGCCAGCGTTCTCGAAAGTGGTGGCGACCGTGTTGCCGAAGCCGACCTTCTGGCTGCTCGCACTAGGGGCCGCCTGCTCGTCGGTGTGCGGATACGGCGTGGCCTTCTGGCTGCCAAGCTTCTTCATCCGCAGTCTCGGCCTCACCTTGGTGCAGACCTCGTGGTACTTCGGCGGGATCAACCTGATCGGTGGCGTGGCCGGCATCTGGCTGGGCGGCGCGTTCGCCGACCGCTTCGCGAAGAAGAACCGCGCCGCCTACGCCCTCACGCCGGCGGTGTGCTTTCTGGTGGCGCTCCCCTTCGCGTACGCCGCCATGAACACGACGTCGCTGGTGTGGGCCTTCGTGTTGTTCCTGGTGCCCACTGGCCTCAATCTCGCCTGGCTCGGGCCGGTCATCGGCGCGGTGCAACACCTCGCGCCGGCGAACATGCGCACCACGACCAACTCGCTTTTCCTGCTGATCAACAATCTGCTCGGCATCGCGGTGGGGCTCTGGATCTTCGGCTACCTCTCCGACCTGCTCGCGCCGCGCTACGGCACCGAGTCTATGCGCTACGCGCTGTACTGCGGCGCCGGATTCTACGTGATGGCGTCGCTGCTCCTCTGGTTGGCGTCGCGGCGCCTCGCCGCCGACTGGGTCGAGGGGTAGAGGGAGCGACGCCGAGTCCGTGATCGGTCGTTACTTCACCGTGTTCATAGAGCGCAGCACCGGGTAGTAGCTCGGCGCCGGCGTCTGGCCCAGCACGGCGTCGAGCAGGTTCCACCACATGAAGCCGTCGTCGGAGCGCGGGTCCATCAGGATGAACGTGAGACGCGCCAAGGGCTGATCCATCGGGATCACCAGCGAGCCCGCCGGCAAGGTCTGCTCCGTCGGCTCCCACGCGCCGGTGAGCGTGCGTCCTTTGTGCGTGCCCTGATACTCGCGCGTTTCCACGGTATTGGTCGCAATCTTGAAGCGATCGCCGCTGAACGGTTGGTCAGCCGCCGTCACGCTGTAGCGAATGCCGTGGGCCTCGAGGCGATCGATCACGGTCGCCAACATGCGCTGCGTCGGTGTACCAGCCGCACCGCCGCGTCCGCCGCCGAATCCACCTGGCGCCGGTGCCGGTGCTGCCGCGGCGGCCGGCGTCGCGGTCATGGGCACGACCCACACCCGCGGGGCCAATGTCGTCTCGGTGGGCTCGGCTGTGCCGAAGAAGGGCAACATCTCGCTGGTCACGTTGGCGTCGCCGAGGCCATCGGGACGCAGGCGGTACGGCCGATCGGCCACGTACGGATTGCGCACGGAGATCGTGGGCGCGAACACGATCTTCTGCAACGCCGGCGCCTTCACCAACTGCTGCCGCACGGCCAGCTGCTGGCCGATGATCGACTCGGCGTTGGCCTTGGCGACGACGTCGCGCACGGTCTCACCATGCGTCGCCACGTAGCTCAGTGACTCCTCGAGGAACCAGTACGTCTCGGTGATGCGCGTCTTGAAGGACGCGTACGAGTACGTCTCGGTAAGCAGGCCGAGGATGTTGCGCACGCCGTAGTAGGTCGAGGTGTAGCGTGGCTTCGCGAGCTCGGCGTCGGAGCGCCAGGCGCGCTGCTCGCCGCTGCCCGACACGCCGCCGTAGTAGAACCAGTCGGAGCCGTGTTTGGCCTTCACGGTCTTCGTGATCTCCGGCAGCAGCACGTCACGCAGCAAGCTCATTTGCGCTTTCGCGTTGTTCGGGTTCAGCGACGTTTCGTACGTCATGTTGAAGCCGCTCGTGGAGCTGCCGTCGGTGGTGTGCAAATCCATCGCCACGTGCGGCTGATAGCGCGTGAGCAGCGACGCCATCGATCGCGCTTCCGCCGTTTCCATCTTGGTGCCGTCGCGATTGAGATCGAGGCCCTGTGCATTTTCGCGCGTGCCCATGCCTCCCACGGGGCCCGCTTGCGAACCGCGGTTGGAGACCGACACGCGCTCGTTGCCGTCGGCGTTGTAGATCGGGTTGATCAGCAGCACGGTGGTCTTGAGCCACGCATTGCGCTCGCCCTTCGCGATGGAGCGCAGCAACCAGAGCAGCGCTTCCTTTCCTTCCACTTCACCGGCGTGGATGTTGCCTTGGATGTACACACGGGTCTTGTTGGTCGCGAGCACCTGCGCCGCGCTAGCGCCGGGCGCGCCGATCACAGCGAGCGGCAGCGGTCGGCCTTCGGTGGTGTAGCCGTAGGTGGTGAGATGGATATTCGGATTGACCGCCGCCATCTGCTTCATGTACGCGATGACGTCGTCGTACCGGCTCGTCTCGGCGTAGTCGGTACGCTCAGGACGCGTGAGCCACCGCGCGCTGCTCGTGGCGTTGCTCGTGGCGTTGCTCGTCGGCTTCGCGGGGGCTTGAGCGACGAGTGCGCGCCCGTCGAGCAGCGCAACAGCGGAGGCGAGCGCGCAGACGGCGCGGGTGACACGCGAAACGGACCACGGCTTCATCGGACGACTCCAGGGGGAGAAAACATCGGGGTCTGGTGCTGTTGAACGACGGCGACGGGGGCGACTTCGTTGTGGTCCTGTATCGTGCGGACTTCGTGCAGCTGCGGCGTGAGGCCGCCGCGCGCGCGCAGCATGACGGCGATGCTGGTCTTGCCCTTGGTCACGGCGAACGGGACGAGGATCTCGATGACTGTCGGTGCGCCCAGGGTCGCTTCGAAGCGTTTGGACGCGATGAGACTGTCTTCCACTATCAGATCGTAGTTGCCCGAGGCGCTGCTCAGGAACGTGCAGGCGATCGTGACGTCCGTGTCGTCAAAGGTCGTGAGGGCGTAGCGGATCCAGCCGCGGGCGCGCCGGTAGGCGCGGCCGTCGGCCGTGCCCGTGGCGTCGTCGTGCCCCACGTAGCCGTGCATCGCTTCGCTGTTGGCGCTGCCGGCCTCTACGCGGTCCACCACGCGGCGATCGCCGGTGGCGAAGGGGTTGGCCGTCGCGGCCGACGCGCAGGCCGCCCAAAGGGCTGCCAGGGCCGCTGCGCGGCGGAGCAGGGAACACGCGCTCGCCGTCATTCTTCGGGAAATGGCACGTCGTCGAGCCCGGGGCCGGCCGCGCGGCGCGACACCGGACCTTCGGTGCTGCCGGCCGCCAAGCCGGCGCGGGCCTGCGATCCGCCTGGCCAAGTGATCGCGCTGAGGGCACACCGTGCGAGATCCATCTCGGGCAGCGGCACATCCTGACGAATCGTGGTGAGCTGCAGCATGAGTCGCAGGTGCTCGTGCTGTCCCGCCAGCTTCGCGGTGTCGTCCCGATGACTCACGAACTCACTGGCCTCAAGGGCTTTCTCGATGGACTGCCAACGTCGCAGCAGCTTCACGGCGGTGCCTTTCCCCACGCTCTTCACACCGGGAATGTCGTCGCCCTCTTCGCCGCACAGCGCCTTGAAGGCCGGCAGGTTGCCGGGGAGCACCCCGAACTTGGCCAACACCTCGGCGGCACTCCACGGCTTGATCCGCATGCCGTTCGGTCCTTTTCCGGCGCCCACATACGTCGCCACATCGACGCCGTCCGACACGAACTGCAGCAGATCGGAGTCGTTCGAGAGAACGGTCACCCGCGCCGCAGGGCGGAAGCGCGCCATCAGCGAGGCCACGCTGTCGTCCCCTTCGAACGAGGCGACACTCACACTGGCGATGCCGGTGGCTTCCACGCCCACACGGATCGGCGTGATGCGAGTGCGCATGGAGCCGGTGCGCCGGTGTTTGTAGGTGGGGAATAGCGCATGGCGAAACGTCGGACCCTCGTGGTCCCAGGCGGCTACGACATGCGTGGCGGCGATGTCCATCGCCGCGCCACGCGCCATCTGGCACCAGAGGCGGACGCCATTCGTGACGTCGCCCGCTGCCACGTGGGCGGCGCGGCCGGCCAACGATTGGGCGTCGACGACGAGAAGGTGCGGCAGGGTCATCGGGACAATTTAGCGGTCCGACGTGCCAAGGGACCGGGAAGTACGTCACGTGACGGATGTTCGGGCCGACCGGTTGGCGCGAAGCTCCGGATACACCTTTCAGGAGCGTTCATGCGATGTCGCGCCAATTCCGCCGTGCTGTCTCTGGCGGTACTTCCCTTCGTAGCCCTCGCCGGGGCCTGCACTCCGTATGCCGTGTCGACGACCGCCGTGCCGATGGCGCGCGGCGAGGGACAGCGCACCACTACGCTGGCGGTCGTGCCGGGCGGCGCGGAGTGGTCAACCGACTCGAGCGACACACGCAAGGAGAGTATCGCCATGCCAAGTCTCGATGTCGAGCAGCGCATGGGTCTCGACGATCGCTCCGAC
Source organism: Gemmatimonas sp. (assembly GCF_031426495.1). Taxonomy (NCBI): domain Bacteria; kingdom Pseudomonadati; phylum Gemmatimonadota; class Gemmatimonadia; order Gemmatimonadales; family Gemmatimonadaceae; genus Gemmatimonas; species Gemmatimonas sp. The sequence goes on from NZ_JANPLK010000068.1 coordinate 95,066, forward strand.
TGGGGCGTGCGAATCCCGACGGCCAGCGGCGTGATCGTATCGTACAAGCGGCGGCTGGACGGCCCCACGAATCGTGACACGCACGCGACCGCCATCATGATCGGTGCCGGCTTTGTCAATTTTCTTCAGCATGCGCACGGCGAAGTCACTCTGATCACCTCGGGCCGCGAGAGCGCATCGGTGGTGCCGTACGGCGGTGTTCGCGCTATTCAGACCGTTCCGATGAGTTCGACGGCAGTGCACGATACGCCAACGATCGGGGCGTTCGCGGGCCTCAAAGCGGGCGGTCGTCATCGCGGCGTGTCGGCGGAGTTTGGGGTGTTCTACGATCGGTCGGCCCTGGGGCTGCGGTCGAACAATTTCGTGTTCGTGCCGTCGATTGCCTTACACGGCGACGTGTTCAAGCGACTGGTGTCGAAGTAACAGCAGCACGGACAGCACACGAGGGCGGGGAAACTCTCCCCCCGCCCTCGTGCTATCGTCGTACCGTCCGGCGCCGCAGACTACGGGGCCGGCTTCACACCGCTGGCAACCCACGAGGTGAGATCGCCGAAGGCATCGGAGATTTCTGTCGCGTTCACCTTGCAGTGGCCATAGCGATTGATCACCCGCTGCGACAGAAAGTCGGTGGCGCCAGCAGTCATGACGGCGTTGAGCAGTGCAGTCTCATGCTGCACCGGTACGGCCGGATCGTACGCGTTGTGCACCGTGAGCACAGGGATGCGCAGGTCGCCCGACGGCGTGAAATTGTGCGACAGATACTGCTCGGCGGCCGGATCGATGGCATAGCGCGTGACCGTCGCGTTGGCGAGCTGCAACAATGGCGTCAGCGCGGCCGCCGGGAGCAGCGGCGTGCCGACGCTGTACACGGTCGATGTATTGCCGAAGGGCGAGAACCCGTGTGTCAGCTCGACGATATTGTTGATGCCGCGCGCGTGAAAGGATACGCCGGTGATCAGCGACTCGAGCAGGCTGGGGAAGAAATTCGCCGGGTCGATGGGCAACGGCGTCTGTGCGGTACTGGCCATCGCCAACAGCTTGGCTTGGTTGGCCGGATTCGGCGCGATGGTACCGATGATCGTCATCGGATTGATGACGGTATTGGCCGGCACGCCGAGCACGTTGCCGGGCAGCATGCCCGGGAAGTACGCATCAGCCAGCGCACGCACGTGCCCGAGATACTGCGTCTGGACGCGCGAGCCACCGACCATACCGCACACGAGCAGTGCGCCGTCATACTGCGATGAGAACTTCTCGGCGAGCGTGAGTGCGACGCCGCCGCCCAGTGAATATCCGATCAGATAGTTTTTCGTGGGCGTGGCCGGGAGGTTCGACGCGAGCAGGCCCCGTAGTTGGTGCGTGCGCTGCGCGCCATCCTTCACGGCGAAACCATTCTCGGAGTAGCTGGAGTAGGCGACCGCGTATCCGAGTGCGCCCAGCGCTTCCCGCGTCGCGTAGAGACCGTCCTGATCACGGAGATCGACGGGCGTGGAGACATCGCGGAAGCCGTGGGCGACCGTGACCGTCTGACGATTCCACCTGGTGGGTACGTAGATGGCGTACAGGGCGCCAGGTCCGGTCGTGCCCTCGACGATTCGCGCCCACGGACCATAGGCCGGCGGTTCGGCGGTCTGCCCGAGGGTGAGTGACGCGGTGACGGCCGCTGACGGCGCGACCACACCGTCGCCACAGGCGGCAACGGCGACCATCGCGAGCATCGTGACGGCGGCGAGCTTGGAACGTTAGAAGTGGAGCAACATGGGGACATCTCCCGGGCACACGCCCAATGAAGTAGTGCTGCATCGCACACTGTGCGTGCCTCTACTTTCTGGCGTGCGAGAGGGCGGCGATATCCGTCATGCGACGTACATGCCGTCGCCGAATCTAGATGCGCGTTTGGCTACACACTCGACGCCTCAGCGCGGTAGCGTCACGCGGAACGTCGTGCCATCCTCGGACGACGAGGTAACGTCGATGTGTCCGTTGTGCGCGGACACAATGCGATCCGTGATGAACAGGCCGAGTCCGAGGTGGTGATCGGCGGAGGCGACCGGCTCGTCGGCGAGGATCTTCTTGAACGGACTGAACAGGGTGGCAATTTCGCCGTCCGGAATTATGCGGCCGAAGTTGGCCACGTCGATGACGACGGTCCGTTCGGTTCCGAATGCTCGAATGCTCACGGGCACAGAGGAGTCGCCGTGATGCACGGCATTGCTGAGCAGATTGGCCAGCACTTGCCGCATGCGCGCGCCATCGACCGGCGCCCACAGGTTGGGGTCGATGTGCGGCTCGAAGGCCCACTGCGGGTGGGCCGCTTCGATCTCCTCTACCGCGTGCTCCACCAACACGGACAGGTCGGTCGGCTCTGGCGCAATCGCGAGGCCCGCTCCCATGCGGCTCCGCGTGAAGTCGAGCAGGTCGTCGACCAAGTCGATCATCCGGGTCACACTGCGCGAGGCGCGCGAGACGAGCACCGTCTGCGTGGTGTCGCGTGTCGGGAGGGTGGCCAGGTGATCCGTCACCATGAGAACCGTCTGCAGCGGCGCACGAAGATCGTGGCTGAGGATCGCGAGAAACAGATCCTTGGACTCGTCGATGCTGCTGGTGAAACGCGTGACCGACTCACCGATGGATTGGTCGACGGACGCGTTGAAGCGCATGAGATCACTGATGTCGTCGGCGTCGAGCGTCGCGCGCGACGCGGTCCAGAGCCGGAGCACACTGGTGCGCAGCGCACGGAACTCCGACACCATTTCGCCCACGCTGAACCCATGGTGCGCGCGTTCCGCGCCGTGTGCCTGCGCCGCCGAGTCGACGCCGTCGACCGACTCATCGTGCTCGGCGCGCGCCTTGTGGGCCCCGGCATCATGCGACTGCGACCGGCGCAAGTCGGCGACGATTTCGCGGAGCATGCTGGCGGAGTGGTCGCGCAGTGCGGCCCGGTCCAGATGCTCGGCGCCCTCGCGGGTGCGGGCAAACTCTTCCCACGCCGCGAGAATGGCGTCGCGGTTGGCTTCGATGAACTCAGGTAGTCGCACAGCAGGACGGGAAGATGGTGACGCTGGAAGGTAGCGAGTCGGCCCCAGCCGCTGCACGAGTGGGACGAGATCGAGAGGACGGCGCGGATTGGGGGCGAGGGCTTTACCCGAGCGGGCCGGGCGGAGTAGCTTCTGGGGGTAGGGCGGTCGGGTGGTGGGCCGCACTGCGGGCGTAATTCAGTTGGTAGAATGCCAGCTTCCCAAGCTGGACGTCGCCGGTTCGAGTCCGGTCGCCCGCTCTGACATAAAGCAAAGCCCCGCAACGGTTTCCGTTGTGGGGCTTTGTCTGTTGTTCGAGTCGGTCGCCGATCGGGTAACCGAGGGGTAACCAATCGGGTGGATTTCGGGTCGAATCGGCTACGCTCGGGACGATGAAGCTAGCGGGAGATCGTTTGTGGCGCCATAAATTTTTTCGCAATCAAGCGTGACGCCTCTTGGTCCTCTTCGAATAGCCGCCGAATGACGCTCATCTCTTCGCTCGTCTCGGCAGCTTTAAGGGCGACGGTCGTCGGAATTGTGACCAACTCACGACCTGGCTTGCGTCGGCCAATTGCTTGTTTGCGCGCCTCATTCATCGCGGACTGTAGAGCCATCAAGGCGGGGGAAAGGGCTTGGAGCACTCCCTGTTGAAGATCGTGAATCTTCCTCACGTCGTCTTGCGCGCGCTGCTTGACGCTTTTGTCGGGGCGCTTCCTGCCTTGAGCACTTTTCGTAGTAGCCGTCGGAGCAGGGAGCGCGGCATTCATTCTTGCAACGCGGTATACCTCGGCGTGAGCAATTGCCAAAGTATCATACTGCGAGATCCATTTGGTTCGCTGTTGCGCCATGGAGACTACCTCGCTTTCGACCGAGTCTACTAACGAGTTAAGCGCAGCACACCCGTCAATCGCGAACTCGTCTATCAGGGCAGCTGAAACCCCGCCGCGACGTCGCACTATTTCGACGATCGCAGTCGAGAGTTCACTCTCGAAGTCAGTCATGCTACGCCATTGGGTTGGGTACATCGGGGCTCCTTTTACTCCGAGGAGCCAATCAATCGACACCCCAAAGTGGCGAGCAATACCGACAAGAGCCTCAGCACGAGGCAACACCCGAGCATTCAGCCAGTCTCGGACGGTGTTTGGCTTCGCCGAGAAAAGCTCCGCGAACTTTTCGACGGTCAGGCCACCCTGCTGGCGCAATTCCGCGAGCCTTTCGCCGAAGACCTTTGCGGGGTTGTTTTTCGCAAGCTTGCGGGAAGTACGAGATCTCGTAGTTGGCATTACGAAATCTCGGCAAACTTGGGGGAGTCCGTCAACTGCTCGGAATGCCTAGGCTGAACTGCATCAGTCCACCCTAGCCCAGAGTGACATGGAAAAGACCGTAGCCCCTCTCGTGAAATTCCTCACCGAACGCGATGTCGCGGCGCTGACGGGCACCGCCCGCTCAACGCTCTCGAAGATGCGCCTTCGTGGCGACGGGCCGCCCTTTGTGCGCGTCGGAGTCTCTGTCCGCTACCCGGAAGACGCACTACGCGAGTGGCAGTCCGCGCTCCCCCGCCGCAGATCGACCTCAGAGCAGTGACACGGCTTTGCCCCGCACGAAGGCCGTAGACGCCTTGCCAACTGCCCCACCGCCTGACCTACAACCATCCGGCGCTCTGCACGATCCGACCACCGTGGCCCCATCCAACAGGAACCCACGGCCTGATCCGAAGCGCCTCAATGCCTACTCCACCGTGCACTTGTAGCCCGAGCTATGCCCAAGATCAAACGAACGAGGGTCACCCAGCCGATCGGCAGCGACAACCAGCGGCCCCTCCGACGCGCCCTCATCCGGGAATCAGCCCGCTGGATCGCACAGCGTCGGTGGCACACCTTCGCCACCCTGACGTTCGAGACCGAGGTAGACGAGCCTGCAGCCGCGAAAGAGTTCGAGCGCTACGTGCGACGATTGGAGCAACGCTCCCTCGGACGGGTCAGCTACTTCGCCGTCGCTGCGAAGAGCCCTGTGTTCGGCCGGGTCCACCTACATGCCGTACTGGGGTTCACGCGGCAGCCTCCCGCCATCGCGTATCGGAAAGCGTGGCTCGCTGGGCTGGCCAAGATCAACTGTTATGAAGAAGAGCGTGGCGGCTACCAGTACATCGCCACCCACGTCACGATCCCGGGAGCAGAGATCCTGCTCTGCCCATAAAACATCCGGCCGCAAAGGTGCGACAGAATGCCACGAAATAGGACAGGCGAGCGAGACATCGAGGAAGCCCCGCGCACCATTGACCCCATCCAGCTGACGGTGCTCGAAGCGCTGCTGGCCGGTCGCAGCATCACTGACGCGGCGGCGGCCGTCGGGGTCAGCAGGACAACGGTCCACCGCTGGCTCAAGGATGACTACCTCTTCCGGGCGGAAGTGAATGCTTCACGGCACGCCCTGCGACAGACGGCGCTCGCACGCCTCGACGCTCTTTGTGAGCGCTCGATCGAAGTACTGCGAGGAGCGCTGGATCAGGCCAGCGACACTCGCGTTGCGTTTGAGGTTCTGAAGGGCTGCGGTGTCTTGGGCGGTGACCGGGCTATCGGTACGTCGGACGCCGACCTCCTCGAATCGGAGGAGCACTCTGACACCAAGGAGCGGAAGGCCCGAATCCGAGATAGGGCGCTTTTCAGCCTCTGACCAACGGCACGAACGGAAATTGGTTGCTCTACCGATCGAGGTAACTGGGAGCGATCATATTCCGGAGTACCTGCGCTTGCCGCATCTGTCCCGCCGACCCATCACCGCCAGAATGAGCGACACCCCCCAATGCTTGAACAAGCCTTCCTGAACATCGACGACGTCCTCTGAAAGGAGGCCGGCTGCACGACTTGTTGCAGGACCAGCGGTCCGACGGAAACGGATAGCCTCAAGCATAAACGCGTACCTAGACGAGGAAACGGAATGGAGGCGTGGGCAGCTTCCTACTCCTAGCTGCGCCGAAGTAGGTGGCCAGCACTGTCCGAGCTGCTGATGGCCTCGCTTCGCAGCACCGCGATGGACGCCGTACAGTCGCCGCGACCCATCGTACTTGCTGGGTTTCGACCGTGCCATCAATGGCTGTGGCCACAGGACGAGGTCGGCAGGCGAGGGGTGCGTCCCACGCTTCGTTCCCGTGGGAAGCTCCGATAACTCGTGCGAATGTCGGACTGTACGGTTATCGTCACCTTCCCGTCCATTCGTCCTCGCCACAGCCGTTAAATGCGCTTCGTCCAGAATTCGGGAACTGACCGCGTCATCGATCTGCTTCGCGCCACTCTGGGCACCGCACAAGAGCTGGACTGCGTTTCGCCGAGTTTTTCTTTGTTCGCGTACGCCGAGCTGATGCGTGACCTGGGCGGGTTGAATCAGACCCGGCTGATCCTGCCGGTGGACGACGACCGGCTGGACCTCTTGGGACGCGAAGGCGACCGGGCTGCCCGGAACCGCCTCCAAGCACGCTGGCTGGCCCGCCAGTGCGCCAAATGGGTGCAGCAGGGGGTCGAGTTGCGGCGCGCGGCCGGAACGGTCCCCCAGGGCGCCGTGGTGCTCCGGGACAGCCAGGGTACCCCCCTGCAGATCGTAGTGGGCTCCCTGGCCCTGAGCTCCGATGGCCTCGGGGTCGCCCCCGGCAACCCGATGTCGCTGATCCAAGCTTCGGAATCCCTCGAAGAAGCCGGGCGTCTGTCCGCTTGGTTCGAACAGCAATGGGCAACCCTGCCAGCGAGCCCCGAGGCGAGAGGTCAGTTCGTAGAGCGCCTGCAGTCACTGGCAGCTCATCGCGACGCGCGGAGCATTTACGCGATCACATTGAACGCGCTCTTCGGCGCGCGCGAAGACGCGCTCGATGAAGAGCAAATCGTCAAGTCGGCGACCGGAATACGGGACACGGTCGTGTGGAAGAAGCTGTACAAGTTCCAACGCGATGGCGTTGTTGGCGCTATCGACAAGCTGAATCGTTTCGGCGGCTGCATCATCGCCGACAGCGTGGGACTTGGAAAGACGTTCGAGGCGTTGGCGATCATCAAGTACCACGAGCTTCGAAACGACCGCGTGCTGGTGCTCGTGCCGAAGCGGCTCCGCGACAACTGGACCCTGTTCAAGGCGAACGACCGACGCAACATGCTGTCAGCCGACCGCTTCAACTACGACGTCTTGAATCACACGGACCTCGGTCGCGACGGTGGCTCGTCGGGGGACATTGATCTCAAGAACGTCAACTGGGGCAACTACGATCTCGTAGTCATTGACGAGTCGCACAACTTCCGTAACAAGAAGACCCCGCGAGCCGGGAGCGAGACCCGCTACGACCGCTTGATGCGCAAGATCATCAAGGAAGGCGTCAAAACACGCGTACTCATGCTGTCGGCAACGCCGGTCAACAACCGTCTGGCCGACCTGCGCAATCAGATCGCGTTTGCGACAGAGGGCGACGACACGGCACTCGCCGATCACGGCATTGGCAGCATCGACGCGACCACGCGCCTCGCACAGAAGCAGTTCAACCGCTGGCTCGATCTGGACGCGAAGGAGCGCACGCCGTCTCGCCTCATCGAGATGCTGGGCTTCGACTACTTCACGCTGCTCGATCTGCTCACCATCGCGCGTTCACGGAAGCATATCGAGAAGTACTACGGCATCTCGGAGACAGGGCGGTTTCCCCAGCGACTCAAGCCGATCAATATCAAGGCCGATGTCGACCAGGCTGGTGCGTTCCCATCCATTCGGGACATTAACCTAGAGATTCGCCGTCTCAAGCTCGCGGCGTATGCGCCGTTGCGGTACGTGCTGCCGCATAGACAGGCCGCGTACGATGCGAAGTACAGCACCGAGGTCACTGGGGGCAAGGGCTTCTTTCGGCAAGCGGATCGCGAAGAGAGCCTCACGCACCTGCTACGCGTAAACGTATTGAAGCGCATGGAGAGCGCGGTGTCCTCGTTTGCACTGACCGTCGAACGTCAACTGCGGGACGTGGACGGGACACTGAAGCAGATCGAAGCTCATGTCGAGTCGCTCGAAGAAGTGGAAATCGAGGATGTCGACCTCGATGACCCCACCTTCGAGAACCTGCTGGTCGGGCGCAAAGTGAAGGTGCTGCTCAAGGACGTAGACATCATCCGCTGGAAGCAGGACCTCACCGAAGATCGCAACCGCCTGGCCACGCTACTATCCGCCGCGCGTGAGGTGGGGAACGCGCGCGACATCAAGCTCGCCAAGCTGCGCGAAATGATCGAGGAGAAGTGTCGACATCCCATCAACGCAGGCAATCGGAAGATCATCGTCTTCACTGCGTTCGCTGATACTGCGCGTTATCTGTACGACGACATCGCCGTGTGGGCGAAGGCGACGCTCGGCGTCGAGACTGCGCTGGTGACTGGCACGGGTACCAACCAGACAACTGTCGTTGGCCTCCGACGCGATCTTGCCTCCCTGCTCACGGCCTTCGCGCCGCGTGCAAAGGAGCGTCCCGAGGAGTTCGCGAGCGAAGGCACTATCGACTTGCTGATCGCGACCGACTGTATCTCTGAAGGTCAGAACCTTCAGGACTGCGACTGGTTGATCAACTATGACATTCACTGGAATCCGGTGCGCATCATCCAGCGCTTCGGCCGCATTGATCGTATCGGCTCACCGAATGAGCACATCCAGCTCGTGAACTTCTGGCCTAACATCGAGCTAGAGGAGTACATCGGCTTGGAGCAACGCGTGAGTGGCCGAATGGTACTCCTGGACATCTCGGCGACCGGCGAGGAGAACCTGATTGAGCAGGAATCAGGCAATCCCATGAACGATCTGGAGTACCGACGTACGCAGTTGCTCAAGCTTCAAGACGCCGTCATCGATCTCGAAGACTTGTCGACGGGTGTGTCCATCGCCGACCTGACTCTCACAGACTTCCGAATCGACTTGGCGGAGTACCTACGAGAGAACGGGGAGGCGCTCGACGCCGCGCCTCTGGGGGCATTCGCGGTAACTACCGCCAGTGAAGCCGAGACACCACCAGGAATAGTCTTCTGCTTGCGGGCAGAAGGCGCGGCCGCCGGCCGCGCGTTCGAGCCGGGATACCCCCTCGCTCCGCACTACTTGGTTCATGTAGCCGAAGGGGGGGACGTGTTGCTCCCGTTCCCGCAGGCGAAGCGCATCCTTGATCGCCTCAAGCGTATGTGTGTGGGGCGTGACCTACCAGATGCGGCCGCGTGCGCGCGGTTTGACAAGTCGACGAAGAACGGCGAACAGATGGGCCACGCGCAAAGTCTCTTGGCGGCGGCTGTCGCATCCGTGGTAGGGAAGACGGAGGAGCGGGCTGTGGCCAGCCTGTTCTCTCCCGGAGGCACGCACGCGCTAAAGGGTGAGTTTGCTGGTATGGCCGATTTCGAGGTGGTGGCGTTCCTTGTCGTCCTCCCCGCTGAACCCTCGTGACCACCGACCAGCTCAAGGCCGCGCTCCAGCTACCGGCCGGCTGCCAGGTGGGCAAGCGAGTCCCGAAGAAGCTGCTGGTCGAAAATGGCGCGCCCACCGCCGCCGACAAGCGACGGATCAACGAGGGGGTTGAGGACTTGTACTGGGTCGCGACCCTCAAGCCGACCACGGTCGGTGTCCCGGCGTTTCGCGATGACGTGCGAGAATACCTTGAGATCGCCGTGATGAGCGCGTCCTTGCGTGATGAAGCTGACGCGACGCGCGTCGTGGAGTTGATCCACCGCGCGATCCCGTACCCGGTACTCTTGCTGACCGAGCAGTCCGAGCGCAGGATGCGACCGGAACTGTCCGCGACGCACAAACGCTGGTCACAGAGCGAAACAGGAATGACGGTTCTGGACGGCGACGTGGTGGCCGCCGAATGGGACGACGAACGATGGCCACGAGCGGGCGACGCGTTCGCGTTGAGCAAACAGCCGCGCGCATCTCTGTACGTTCTCTATCAGGGCTGGATCGATGCCCTGCTGGCGCTGCAAGCCGCGCACGTCACCGGGACGTTTCGGCTTGCCGCAAGCGCGGCGCACGCTGCCCTGCGGCGGAGTGCTCTGAAGGACCTTGTCTTGCTCGACGCAGAGGCCACTGGTTTGCGAGCCAACGCTGCAAAGCAGAAGCAGATGTCTCGGCGCGTCGAACTGAATCAGGAACTCAAGCGCGTCGAGGCGGCGTTAGCGGCCGCTCGCGCAAACCTTTAAAGCACGAGAACAGGATGCAGGCATTGACCTTCAACGATTCCGAGACGAAGTCACCCGATCTCATCGACGCGAACCTGGCCGCACTCCGAGCGCTCTTCCCCGAGCTCGTTACAGAGGGGTCTAAAGGTGTCGAAGTAAATCTCGATGTGCTCAAGCAGCTCGTCGGCGATCAGACGATCACTGATGCTGAGGAGAAGTACGGGCTCACTTGGCACGGCAAGCGGCGCGCGCGTCAACTTGCCCTCACGCCTTCCACGGGCACTCTGAGACCGTGTCCTGAGCAGAGCGTAGACTGGGAGTCCACCAAGCACCTAATGATCGAGGGGGACAACCTCGAGGTGCTAAAGCTCCTACAAAAGTCGTACGCCGGAAAGGTGAAGCTCGTGTATATCGACCCGCCCTATAACACAGGCGGGGACTTCGTTTATCCCGACACTTTTCAGGACAGCATCAAGAACTATCTGGAGGTGACCGGTCAGACGGGAAAAGATGGGAAGAAGCTCTCGTCCAATACCGAAGCTTCCGGCCGCTATCACACCGATTGGCTGAACATGATGTACCCACGACTGAAGCTCGCGAGAAATCTGATGAGCGAGGAAGGCGTGATTTTCATCAGTATCGATGACAACGAGGTCCACAATCTCGGGAAGCTCTGCGACGAAATCTTTGGTGAAGAAAATTTCGTCAGCTCGATCATCTGGGAGAAACGATATAGCCCGCAAAATGCAGTTCAATGGTTCTCGGAAGCCCATGACTTCATCTTAGTCTACGCCAAGAGCAAGGCTCTATGGCATCCCAATCTTTTGGAGCGTTCGGACGAGATGAACGCGAGATATAAGAATATCGATGGTGACCCGCGTGGTGACTGGAAGTCCGAGAATGCCACCGCTCAAGCTGGCCACGGAACGGCATCGCAGTTCTACGAACTAACTGCCCCGAATGGGCGGACATTCTTACCACCAAATGGTCGCTGCTGGGTTTATACCAAACAACGAATGGAAGAGATGATTGCCGACAACCGAGTATGGTTCGGCAGTGCAGGGAATGGTGCCCCATCCATCAAGCGATTCATCTCAGATGTTAAGGATGGCGTTGCCTGCCAAACCATTTGGAAGTACGAAGAAGTTGGCCACAATCAGGAAGGGAAAAAGGAGATTAAAACTCTCTTCCCAGAGTCGATTCCCTTTGATACGCCGAAACCAACACGACTTCTTCGACGGATTCTCGAGCTTGCCACTCGCAAAGACGAAGACCACGTCGTGCTTGATTTCTTTGGAGGGAGCGGAACGACTGCCCATGCTCTTCTGAGTCAGAACACGGCTGACGGAGGCAATCGACGTTTCATTATGGTCCAACTGCCCGAGCCAACAGATAGCGCGGATTACCCGACCATTGCAAACGTCACTGAGGAACGTCTGCGAAGGGCCGCAAAGACCATTCGTGTCGAAAACCCGCTATTTTCGGGAGACCTGGGCTTCCGCGTCTTCAAGCTGGCAAGCAGCAACATGCGTGCGTGGGAACCAGACGACGAGAACATGGCCGACACTCTGCAAGCGTCCATTGAGCACCTCAAGTCTGATCGTACGGAGCATGATATCCTTTTCGAGTTGCTGCTCAAGCTCGGACTTGATCTTTGCGTAGCTATTGAGGCAAAGATGGTAACGGGATCTGGTTCAACTGCGCATGAAGTTCATTCGATCGGCGGAGGCTCGCTGCTTGTGTGCCTGTCGCGTTCGATCCCGCAGGCAGACGTCGAGGCGCTGGCTGAGTTTATCGTGGGCTGGCAAAAGGCATTACAGCCTGCCGGTGAAAGCACACTCATCTTCCGCGACAGCGCTTTCTTTGACGATGTCGCCAAGACGAATTTGGCCGCTATCCTCAATCAGAACGGCTTAACGAACGTCCGGAGCCTTTGATGGTGACGGTCCCTGCGCAGCCCAAGATCTATCACATTTGCCATGTTGACCGGCTGCCTTCCATCGTTAGCGATGAAAGCCTGTGGTGCGACGCCGAGATGGTTCGGCGAGCGCCGTTAGGGACTGTTATCGGGATGAACAGCATCAAGCACCGGCGGCTCAATGAGCTCAGTCTCACGAGTCATCCTGATCTTCGGGTTGGAGCGTGCGTGCCTTTCTACTTCTGCCCACGCTCGGTCATGCTCTACCTCATCCATCAGGCGAATCATCCCGAGCTAGCGTACCGGGGTGGACAGGGAGCGATCATTCACCTTGAGGCGGATCTTCGGGCGACTGTTGCGTGGGCCGACGCGAAGGCCCGACGATGGGCGTTCACACTCTCGAACGCTGGCGCGCGATACTTCGAAGACCGAGCAGACCTCGAACAGCTTGGCGACGTCGAATGGGAGGCAGTGGGCGCTCGCGATTGGCGGCTGTGCAAGGAAGGCAAGCAGGCAGAGTTTCTGTTGGAGCATAGCTTTCCGTGGCATCTTGTTGAGCGCGTCGGCGTGCTGACGCGTGCCGTCCATCATAGTGTGGTCACTGCTCTGCCCGTTGGCGGACATCGACCGCTAGTTGAGATCCTACCAGCTTGGTACTACTGATGACGGATAAGGCACCGATGATAGAGTACACACGTGGCGACATCCTCAAAGATGACGCAGAAGCACTCGTTAACACCGTGAATTGCGTCGGGGTGATGGGGCGCGGCATTGCCTTGCAATTCAAGAAGGCGTGGCCGGAAAACTTCAAGGCGTACGAAGCCGCATGTAGGCGTGAAGAAGTGCAGCCTGGTCGCATGTTCGTGTTCGAGACCGGCCAACTCACGTTCCCGCGATACATCGTCAACTTCCCCACGAAGCGGCATTGGCGCGGCGCTAGCCGGGTCGAGGATATCGAGGCGGGACTCACGGCGCTCGTCGACTTTATCAAGGCGAAGGACATCCGGAGCATCGCGATTCCACCGCTCGGAAGTGGGCTGGGCGGGCTCGACTGGGCCGAAGTTCGCCCGTTGATCGAGGCGGCATTCGCACCGCTCCGGTCCGTGAAGGCCCGGGTCTACGAACCGAAGGGCGCACCTGAGTCAGAGCGGATGGTGAGCAATCGCGAGGTTCCGCGTATGACTGCCGGTCGTGCGGCCTTGGTCGGTCTGATGAGGCGATACCTCGGCGGGTTACTGGACCCGTCCATCAGCCTACTTGAAGTGCACAAGCTGATGTACTTCATGCAGGAGGCGGGTGAACCGCTCCGACTCAAGTACGTCGCGGCGCAGTATGGTCCCTACGCGGAGAATCTTCGACATGTTTTGCATGCCGTCGAGGGTCATCTCATCAGCGGATACGCGGATGGAGGCGACGCGCCAGAGAAGCCGCTCGCGCTGGTGCCCGGCGCAGACCGCGATGCAGACACGTTTCTCGAAGCGCATACGGACACCCAACAGCGGTTTGCGCGCGTCGCCGAGCTTGTGGAAGGCTTCGAGTCGCCGTTCGGAATGGAGTTGTTGTCGACGGTGCATTGGATTCTCGCGCGTCAGCCGCACACGGTTCGCGTTGAGGACGTAATTGAACGCACCTACGCGTGGAACGCGGGCAAGCGTCAGTTCACACCTCGACAGATCGGCATCGCCGTTGATGTGCTGCGGGCCAAGGGGTGGTCCGCCTCTACCGAAGGCGCAGCGCTCGTATGAAGCTGCATTTCGAGCCAGATCTCGACTTCCAACTCAGCGCAATCGAGGCAGTCTGCGATCTGTTTCGCGGTCAGGAGACTTGCCGCACCGAGTTCACCGTCACGCGCGATACTGCGAGCGCGCAGATCAATCTCGCTGTCGCTGACAGTGATCTTGGTATCGGCAACCGTCTCATGTTGCTCGACGACGAGATTCAGAAGAACCTCGCCGACATCCAGCTACGCCACGGTCTGCGCCCTTCAGGCGCACTGGCGTCCGGTGATTTCACAGTCGAAATGGAAACGGGCACGGGCAAGACCTACGTCTACTTGCGTTCGATCTTTGAGTTAAACAAGCGCTATGGGTGGCGGATTCAACGAGTCGGTGCAACGCTCTCAGCGAAGATAGCTGCCGGCGTGCGGAAGCCGAGGGTTTTTCGCGGACGCGTATTCACTTCGTGGGCGACCCGATCGAGATCGCGTTGGGTATACGCGGACAAATCAGTGC
>NZ_JANPLK010000069.1 GCF_031426495.1 Gemmatimonas sp.
TCGTTGAACGCTCGCGTTCAACGACTCTGACCCCTTGAACCCCCCTTGAACCCTCCCTCCTGCTTCCTAGGGTGTTGCTGTTGCAGTCCCGCCGTATCTCTGAGCTACTCGTACGACCCGTTCAACTCCAGCGCCCACGTGATCGGCAGGTTCGGGTCCAGCGAGTCACGCACCGAGCAGTACTTGGTCACCGCCAGCTCGATGGCCCGTTCGGCGTGGACGCGCTCTACGCCCGCGCCGATGATGTGGTAAACCAGATGGATCTTCGTGATGCGGCTGGGCGTGCCGGAGAAGCGCTCACCGACAACGTCCACCGATAGGGCGCTCATGGGCGTGCGGCGCTTGGTCAGGATGTCGACGACGTCGACGCCCGTGCACCCGGCGAGGGCGCAGAGGAGCGTGTCAACCGGTGACGGGCCCTGCTTCCCACTCGAGTCCATCGTGATGGCGGGACCACCCGATGAGCGGACGCCTTCGAACACGTGATCGCCGGACCAGGTGACCTGTACGTTGGCCGGTGGCTTGCCGGCGACCGGCATCGCGGTGGTGTCCTTCAGTTGTTCTTCGCTCATTACGGCTCCTCTCCTTGGCGAATAGGTGCGCGCACGGCGTTGCCCCACTCCGTCCACGACCCGTCATAGTTGCGAACCCTTTCGAAGCCCAGCAGGTATGTCAGCACGAACCAGGTATGCGAGGATCGCTCACCAATGCGACAGTACGTGATCACCTCATCGCCGCGCGCGAGTCCGAGTTCGCCCTCGTAGATCGCCCGCAGTTCAGCGGCTGTCTTGAACGATCCGTCGGCTGCCGCCGCACGAGCCCACGGCACACTGCGGGCGCCCGGAATGTGTCCGCCGCGCAACGTCCCTTCCTGCGGATAGTCGGGCATGTGCAGCTTCTCACCGGTGTACTCCTGCGGCGAGCGCACATCCACCATCGGCTTGCCGGCCTGCATATGCGCGCGCGTCTCGTCGATGAACGCGCGGATGGACACATCGTTGCGCTCGCGCGCGGCGAACGTGGTGGCCGGGAATGACGGTACATCGGTCGTCGTCGGCCGGTCTTCGGCCAGCCACTTGGCGCGACCGCCATCCAGCACCACCGCGTTGTCGAACCCGAACAGCTGGAACACCCAAAACGCGTACGTGGCCCACCAGTTGTTCTTGTCGCCGTACAACACGACGGTCGTGCTGTCGTCGATGCCCTTGGCGCGTAGCAGCGATTCGAAGGCGTCGCGTGCGATGTAGTCGCGCTCGACCTGATCGTTCAGGTCGATATGCCAGTCCAACTTTTGCGCGCCGGGGATGTGCTCCACGCTGTAGAGGAGCACGTCTTCGTTGCACTCGAGCAGGCGCAGCGACGGGTGGTCGAGGTGCGCCGCCAGCCAATCGGTGCTGACAAGGCGATCCGGGTGCGCGTAGCCTTTGGCGGCAATGCGCGGGTCCGGCGTATCGGGCAGTGCGGAAATTGGAGACATGTATGGACGCTAGCGACTTGTCGCGGGAGTGGCGAGGGGCGGTCGCCCCCAGGCGCGACGCGCTAGATTGCAGAATGCTCACCGTGCTCGGATCCGCCATCGCGTATCGATTGTTCGATGTGGGATACGCCATTGATCTGGAGGGCGCGCTCGCCCTGCTGGCGGCCAGCGCGCCCGATCGTGTCCGTCCCGTTCGTGGCGAGGGGCAGGCGCTCCAGATCAGCAATCCGCCCGTCACAGTATCACTCGGCAGCGACGTGCTCGTCGTCGACGAGACGGTCCATGACGTCGAGCTGTCGGCGCGAATCTTCGACTTCGGGGTCGTCTCCCTCCGCGTGCGCATTCGCCCGCCGGGCGCCTGCTCCTGGGAGCAGTTCACCGCCTTCGGACAGCGCCTCGAGCACCACCCCGGGATCAATACGCTGGTGCAGGCTCAGCTGCAGCTGCTGTGCGAGCGCATGCGACCCGCGATCGAGCGGCCGGCGGTGGCCGGCGTACACGAGGATTACACGGTCTTCCGCATTACGCACATCAGCGACGACCAGGGAACCCCCCTGTCGGCCGCGGAACTGGCTTCGTTGGACGTAGTGCCACTCCTGCTCAACGAAACGCGCCCGCTGAGCGCCGAGGCTCGGCGCGAGCTGCTGCCGCACCGGTTCACGTACTACGGCGACGACCTGGCCCTGCTGACCTGGGAGAACGCCCTCGTCGTCGAGCCGCGCGAAGAGGACACCGACCTCCAGTACATCCTCGAATTCGCGAATGCGCAGCTGCTCGAACTGCGCTACTACGATGCTCAGCTCGACGCGGAGCTCCCCAAGCTCTATGACGCCATCGAAGCGGCACGGGCGCGCCGATCGGTTTTTCCCGGCCGGCGGTTCGCCGCCCTGCTGTCACGCCTGCAGGCGCAGGTGGCCGATTCCACCGAGCTGGTAGAACGGGTAGAGAACGCCCTCAAAGTCACCGACGATGTGTATCTGGCCCGCGTCTACTCCGCCGCGCTCGAACTGTTTCGTGGCCGCGCGTGGCGGGCTGGGATCGATCGCAAGCTGGCTATTCTGCGGGAGACCTACGCGATGCTGAACAGCGAAGCGCAGGCCCACCGAAGCGAAACCCTGGAAATCGCCATCGTCGTGCTGATCGTCGGCGAGCTGGTGATGGCCGTTCTGCGAGGCTGATGAGCATCGGATAGTTTAGTGCGATGCAAAGCAGCCCATTACCCGAAATGGAGCAATACACCCGGCACGTGCTGGTGTGTACCGGCAACTTTTGCGGCGAGAATCGCGCCGGCCGCGCGATCTACGCGCGACTGGCGTCACTGCTGCAGCGCGAAGGCCTGCTGTTCGGCGCCACGCGCGTGAAGCGCAGTGAGGCGCCCTGCCTTGGCGTGTGCACCGGCGGTCCCATTGTCGCGGTCTATCCGGAGGGCGTCTGGTACGCCGGCGTCACGCTCGAGCTGCTCGAGCGCATTGTGCTCGAGCATTTAAAAGAAGGACGCGTGATCGAGGACGCGGTATTCCACAAAATGACAGCCGAGTAAGGAGATATGAAGTGCGGGGTAGGGAGTCACATGCCCGACTCCGTACCCCATACCTCTTACCCCATACTTCTTACCCCTTACTTCTTACCCCTTACTCAGCAGTTGTAGCGCCTCCACTCTCTCCTCCGTCGGCGGGTGCGTGCTGAACAGTTTGCTCGCGCCGCGCATACTGAAAGCGGCCAACGGGTTCACGATCGCCAGCGGCGCCGCGCTCGGCGACACGTGCATGGGTATGCGACGCGCACCATGATCCAGCTTCACCAACGCATTGGCTAGCGACAGCGGACGGCCGCTGATCTCGGCGCCCACGGCGTCGGCCTCGAACTCGCGCTGACGACTGATGGCGAACTGGATCAGCATCGCCGCGATCGGCGCCACGATCAACATCGCGATGCCCGCGATCGGATTGCTGTCCTCGTCATCGCTCCGCCCACCGAAGAAGAAGGCGAACTGCGCGAGGTTGCTGATGGCGCCGGCCATGGTGGCCGCGATCGTCTGCAGCAGCATGTCGCGATTCTTGATGTGCGCGAGTTCGTGCGCGATCACCCCTTCGAGCTCGTCCGTCGAGAGTGTGCGCAGGATGCCCTGTGTCACGCACACCACCGCGTTTTCCGGATTGCGGCCCGTCGCGAACGCGTTCGCCTGCTCCTGAGGTGCAATGGCGACGGTGGGCATCGGCAACCCGGCGCGTTGACGGAGCCGGTCGACCATCTCGTATAGCTCCGGCGCCTCGTGAGCCGTGACGATGTGCGCGCCGTACGAGCGCAGGACCATGCTCGACGAACCCCAGTACATGAAGAGGTTTATCGCAGCCGACATCAGCAGCGCGATGATCGCACCCGTGCCGCCGCCGAGCGACTGCCCGATGGCCACCACGAGGGCGGTCAGTCCCGCCATGAGTACGAACACCTTGACGTTATTCATCTGTCGTTCTCTTGGGTCGGTTTTGAAATCGTGGTACAACAAAAGAGGCGAGCCCCCGCGCACGACACGCATCAGCTACGCCGATGAGGGCGGACTGATGTGTTCCGTGTGCGAAGGTCTCGCCTGATGACTGCATCCGACCGGACCGTGCGAACGTGTGCGTCACGCCCGCAGTGCTGACGATCCGGCCGCACCGCCTCCGCACTGTCGTGCGGTGGCCGGCGTGGCTACTCCCCTTCAGTGTCCTGCGCTCCGCCCGTTCCTGTCTTCGGCGAAAGGTCCTGCTGCTGCAAAAGTTTCGCGATGGCCTCAGAGCTGCGCAGCCCCCGGATCCCCTCCACGAGCTCCGTTGAGGCAACCACCACGCCCCGGCGCGCAAGCTCCTCGGCCACCGCTTTCACGTGTCTCGCATGTACATACCGCGCGAACGTGAAGAAGTTCCGTCGGGCCTCCGGCGACTCGGCGAGGAAGCGGGGGAGGGACTGGCTTCCCTTGAGCGTGTTGCAGCCCCTACAGGCGGTCACTACGTTGCCGTGAGACCCGTCGCCACCGCGCATCCGCGGCTGGACGTGGTCTACGCTGAGAGCGTCCGCTTCATGCACGAGCCCGCAGTACACACAGCGGAACTCGTCTCGCGCGAAGATGTCGAAGCGGTTCACCCGGTTCTGCCTGTCATCACTACTCCTGTGAATCTCCCGGATCGCGGTCGTCGCATGATCTTTGATCAGCTGACCAGATTCCTCGACACCGAGGAAGCCACGGCGACCCCCGATGACGTCCCGCCCCGCCTTACCCACAAAGCCCTCGAGGGCCTGCGCATGTCGCGTTCCCGTGAACGGATCCTGAATAATCTCGAAGAGATGTACCGCGAAGCGTTCGATCGTGCCAAGGAAACGGCCGATCCCGCCGCGATGGCGTCGCTCGATTTCGCCTATCGTCGTGAACAGTTGTACTTCGAGATTCTGCTCGACGTACGGGATGCGATCGAGAAGAAATAGCGCGTTGCTCGCACTGGCGGGGGCGCTGCTCCCGCTGGTGACGTTCGCGCAGGGCGCCCCCACGCGAACGGCAGGTCCGCCCGTCCCCCGGCCGTTCGGCGTCGTACGCGTGCAGGGGGCCGTGATCCGGGGGCCCAACGCCCAACGTGTTGCGCATATGCCGACGGGCTATCGCGAGCAGTTCTCATGGAGCATGCGCGTGGATTCGGCGCCGGGGGGCGTGCTCCATGCGTCAACGGCGCTGTACGAACCGCTAGGCGCCAACGCGGTGGCCACGGTGCGCATTCCCGTGGGGCGGGGAGTGCTTGGCCTGCCTGTCGTCTTTACACGCCCGCGACCGACACGGGCCAGCGCCAACATCGGGAGGTACGGCGCCGAACTGCCGAGCGCGCAGGCCGAGCGAATCGCTCTGCACGCCTACCTCCGTACGTTGATCGAAAGCGGTGCGCTGTTCGAGGCAGAACCTTCTCGCGGATCCGGCGTGCGGCGCACGCACTTCGCCGACGGCACCGGTGACATCGCGCTCACCATCGATGCGGTGCGCTCCAGCCGAATGTTGCGTGACACGATCGTCTCGGGGCGACGGGCGTATGTCGTGCGCGACAGTACGGCCATCACGACCGAGCACGCGGTCCTGCGGCCTTCTCGATTTCACAAAACGGTCGAACGCGTGCGCGAGTCGGTTCGCGGCACGATCATCGGCATCAGGCTGGTGGATGCGGAAACCCATCGGGCGTTCCTCATGCGGGACACCCTGACGATGCAGGGGACGATCGTGTCGGACGATGGCTTGGGCGGTGCCTTCCGCAGCCCACTGTTCCTTTCGTCGACGCGCACGTCCACGCTGCACGATGCGTTTTGGCAGTCGGCTATCCCGCGCGAGCCGTTCGACATGGTGCGCTACGACGCCACGCGGCCGCAGCCGCTCACACGCGCCGGGCGCGATTCGTTGTTTGCACGGTTCGACGTCGCACGCTCGCTCGGCGCTCGGGACTCGATCCGGGCAGCGCTGCTTGCCCGCATTGCCGACGATGCCACGTCTGACACCGCCACCTGGAGAAGAGTTCGTTCGCGCTCTCTGGCCGTCGGCGACACGGCGTCGATCATCGCGCGTCTCACCGACGGCGTGCAGTACCGCGATCTGTCGATCGCCGCCGCGGACTATCGCATGCTTCGTCCTTCGCTCGCCGATGCGGCGACCGCATTCCGGAATGGCGTGGATCGCGAGCTGCTCGCGCTCAACCTGTTGGATCTGTTGATGCGAAAGCCGCCCGTGCTGGCGGCCGATGGGGCACCGCCGGTGTGTCGGCCGGACGCGTGCGCAGCCATGCGGGCCGATGTGCGAAGCGGCCAGCCCGGACTGCAGGCCGTTGGCCTAGTCGCGGCGATGGTGTCCGATCCACGTGTGTGGACGGATTCTGTGATCGCGTATGCGGCCCCGAACCCCTTCCTGGCCACGCGGGCACTGTGGTTCGCGCAGGGTGTCGCCTCGACACCCATACGACGCTGGCCAACAGCGTAACCGCAAGCAGCCAGACTGTGTTGATGCGGTCGCCCGGAAAGGCTACGATCAAGATTCATGACGATTGTCGATCACTAGTGACGAGGGCTGACAGCCGCGCAGCGATGCGCGGCCCCTTTCTCCTGTCACGGCCCGCTCATGCCACGCGAATGAACCACCACGCTCCCACGTTTCCTGTTGGTCTCCACGCGCGCGTGCGCCGAGGCGATCTCGTCGAGCGAAAAGCTCGAATCAATCAGTGGTGTAAATCGCCCGTCTGCCGCCATCGCCACGAGGGTGCGAAGATCCTCCACGCGTTCGGCGGCGGGGCCGGCTACCAAGCGACGCTGCGACGTGTGGTTGACCCACGGCGCACGAAGCATCTCGGGAAGCGTGGCCAGCACCAGCAGTAGTCGTCCGCGCGGTGTGAGCGCATGGTGCACGCGGGAATACGGCGCGTTGCCAACGGTGTCGGCGATCACGTCATAGCGAATGCCCTCGGAAGCGAAGTCAGCTTTCGTGTAATCCACAACGCGTGTCGCGCCGAGTTGGTGCATCAGCTCGACATTGGGACCGCTGCACACCGCCGTAACACGCGCGCCAGCGGCGACGGCAAGCTGCACCATTGCCGAACCCACCGTACCCGACGCCCCGTTAATGAGCGCGCTCTCGCCGGCCTGCAGCGCGCCGCGTCGGAAGAAATCGAGTGCCGTGGTACCGCCAAACGCGAGTGCTGCCGCCGATGTGTACGAAAGCGCCTCTGGTTTGCGCACCATCGCGGCGTTCGCGTTCATGCAGCAATACTCCGCGTGTGCGCCGAGTTTTGCGCCAGGAAATGCAACCACGGCGTCGCCCAACGCGAAGTTGTGCACCGACGCACCAACAGCGACCACATCACCGGAGAGTTCGCTTCCTAGAATGAGCTGACGCGGCGCCGTAACGCCAAATGCCAGTCTTCCCGCGAGGCCAAAGCCGTATGGCATACTGAGGCTGCGCAGTCTCCAGTCGGCGGAAGACACGGTAGCGGCGCGCACGCGGATGAGCACCTCGTGCGGACCAGGCACTGGCTGCGGTACCTGTTCGATTTGCACCACGTGCGGGGGGCCATAGCGTCGGACCACCGCCGCCTTCATATGCTCGGACACGGGAGAGGTTTGGTGGTACGACGGCGCCACGCGGCGCACGCGCTGCGTGGCGCCGCTAGAAGTTGTAGCCGAAATGTAGTCCGGGCTGACCGTAGAAGAATCGTGGCCATCTATCGTCAACCTGTTTGAACGATTCAGGCATTCTTGACTGATAGGGACGATGCGTTATCGCTACAGAAGGTTGTACAAAGACGCGATCCTTGAAGAGCTTGACGTGATAGCCAACGGAGTACGTGTTGAAGATCTGAAAGCCATCGTCGATTTTGCCTCCGTCATCGTTTAGAAAGCGTTGGAAGGCTGGCATCACGTCGACTTGCGCAAACAGTGTCTTCCGAAAGAACCGTTGATAGTTCAGTGAAATGCCGTACTCACGAACGGAGCCGGGAAACCCTTGTCCGTCGGCCTCAAATGATTTTCCATAGGGAATGCCGATTGGCCATCCGTATTTCCAGGTTTTCAGTTCAACGGAAATCACGTCCTGTCCTGTCATGCGATAGCCCAGGTTCAGATAGAGCATTTCCGGCGGATTGTTGTCCGGTACAAGATTGGCCAGCATGAACAAGGTGCTGCCCACAAAGAACTTCTTGTAGGTGCTGTCTTGGGCGGGATATTGCGCGCGAAGTGGTAGAGCGCTCGCCAGCGCCAACGTCAGCGCGAGCACCGTGCGTTGTACCATGGCTGCCACCTGCGTGACCCACCGAGAAATGGCTACGGTATCAGACTGGACCGCCGGCGGGCTGGCCTGGTCCGACCGAAGTGACGCGAAAGAGAAGGCCCCGGCGACGGCGGTGACAACGAAGCGCATGGCAAATCCAGCGAAGGGAGTCAAGGACTTACGGTGTATGGCAAACCTTACGCTGTAAGCGTAACGCGGTCAAGTGGCTTGGCCGCTTGCCTTGCACCGCCAGTACCTCTAGTCTACCGCATGCCTGCTTCCCGACGTCCTCCACTCAGCCCGAAGCGCATTCTGCTCGCCGCCATCAAGCTGGCCGATCGGCAGGGTCTTGAGGCGCTCTCCATGCGAAAGCTCGGCACGACGCTTAAAGTCGAAGCCATGTCGCTGTACAATCACGTCGCCAACAAGGACGAGTTGCTCGACGGCATGGTGGATCAGATTATCGGCGAGATCACACTGCCGGAACGCGGTGGTGATTGGAGATGAGCCATGCGCACGCGCGCCGTCTCCGCGCTGGCGGTGATGACGGCCCATCCGTGG
This sequence comes from Gemmatimonas sp., assembly GCF_031426495.1. NCBI lineage: Bacteria > Pseudomonadati > Gemmatimonadota > Gemmatimonadia > Gemmatimonadales > Gemmatimonadaceae > Gemmatimonas > Gemmatimonas sp. The sequence goes on from NZ_JANPLK010000069.1 coordinate 8,802, forward strand.
GCGCCGATACTTGTCGTGTCGCGGATCAACGTCGGTCCCAACATGCTGCGCTACATCGAAGCCACGCTCGGCACGCTGCGCGAGGCGGGACTCTCTTGGGAAGAGACGGATCGCGCGTGGAACACGATGGACAACTACATCTACGGCTTCACGCTGCAGCAGCAGAACTTTCCGGTGAACCCGGACGACTACGCCTCGGCCGCCGCCAGCTACCTGCCGATGTTGTCCGCCGACCGCTATCCGTACATGCATGAAATGACCGCTCGCGTGGCGGACGGTTCGCACGACGGCACGCTCGACTTCAGCTTCGGCCTGGAAGTCATCCTCGATGGGTTGGAGCGGCTGCGAAAGCGACGCTAAGGGTTGTGCCGATATCAATCCAACACGTCAGTACGTAAGGTAAAGTGCGAAGATGACGCTGGGAGGTCGACAAGCGACCGCCTGCGTCACGCGACGTATGGCTGGGCCGCACCGGCACTCGGTACCCTGGGGATGACCCTCACCGAGGTGCGCCCATGGTCCATGTCGTGCTTGTGCTTGTCATCGTTCTTCAAGTCGTGGCCGTTGTGCTCGTGACCGATTTCCTGTCCGGCCTGTTCCATTGGTGGGAGGACACGTACGGCCATCCGTTCTGGCCCATCGTGGGCACGCACGTCACCCGCCCGAACATTCTGCATCACTATGCACCGCGCGCGATTCTGGCGAAATCGTGGATCGTGAGCTCGCGCACGCTGCTGGCGATCGGTGTCGCCATCGCCCTGGTGGCGTGGCTGGCCGGCATGCTCACGTGGATGCTGGTGCTGGGGTTGTGTCTCGCAGTCAACATGAACCAAGTGCACAAGTGGAGTCACCAGCGGCCGCGCGATAACCCACCGCTCGTGCGGCGATTGCAGCAGCTGGGCGTACTGCAATCACCAGCGCATCACCGCGCGCATCACATTCACGAGCGCAACACGAACTATTGCATCCTCACCAACTTCGTGAATCCGCTGCTCGAACGCATGCAGTGCTGGGCAGCGGCGGAGTGGGTCCTTGCCCGCGTCTTCGGCGTGCATCGCCGGGGCGATGCGCAGCGGGCCGCTCTCGTGCTGGCGCGAGAGCCGGAGTTCTTCGGTGAACATCTCCCCTTCGTGCAGCGCCGCGTCGCGATGGAGCTGGCACGGGAAGCGGCAGCTATCGGAGCGTGACCCGCGTACGTGGGTTCGGCGCGCGCGATCCGACATACGCCGCCAAGGCGACCATGTCGCTCACCGTCAACTTCTCCACGACGGGCGCCATCGTCACGCTGGCGGAATCGTGTCGGGCCCCGGTGCGGAAGTTGATCAGCTGTCGCAGGATGTTCGACGGCGCGCGCCCAGCGATCGGCGGCACCGCCTCCTTCCCCAGCAGATCGACCCCGTGGCATGTCAGACACGCCGTGGCCGGGCCGGCGGGGCCGCGGGTGGCGATCCGGCGCCCGCGGGTGATGCTGCCCACGGGCACATAGGTGATGTACGGGACGCCCGGATCGCGCAGCTCATGACGCGCGAACGATTCGGGCACCTCGATCAGGCGACCGTCGATCGGTTCCGTGCCCTTATCGCCATACGCGTACAGCATCACCTCAATACGCGTTTTTGGCACCTTCGTCACTTCCACCACGCGATTGCGACGGGTCAACGTGAGTTTCTCGAAGTAGCGCGCCGCCGAAACGACGTCGGAGTCGGTCACCCACTTCGCCAGCGTGTGCATGCTGTTCGTGCTCAGCACCGGGTTCGCCGACAATCGCGTGCCGTTCTTGAACGCCGCCACCTGCCGGATGATGTAGTCGGCCGGCAATCCGGCCAGCGTACCATTCTCCGGACGCCCTTGTCCGTCGGGCAGATGACAGTAGCCGCAGGCCCGGGCGTTCGGCGCCACACCGTACTGCACCGACGACGGCATGACGGGATGCGCGTTCGGGAACCAGTCGGGAATATCGAATCCGTTGGTCACCTGCTTCATGGTGTACGTGCGCGACGAGTTCGGTACGCGATGGAGCACGACGCTGTCGGGCTTCGGCGCAGGAGTCGGCGCCGGTGACGTCGGAAAAGCCCACGTGGGCACCACGAATGGCGCTCGAGCGCGTTGCGCCCCGACGGACACGGCGGTCAGCAGCGCCGTCACGCACGCGGCGATCGTCGTACGACGTCTCACCGCGCGAGCAGCCGGTCGGCGATCCGCCCGGCCGCGGCCATCGCGTCAAAGCGATCATCGTTGGTCAGTATGATGATCGTCGTCTTGCGCCCGGGATAGCGCACCCATGCCGATCGCCGTCCTTCGCTGATGCCGTACACGACCTGCATGACATCACCGCGCTGCGTGTCGAGCCAAAAACCCTTCGGCTCCGTGCTCTGTGCCAACCGCGCCTGATCGAAGCGATACAGATCGTCGACGTTGCCGGTCCACAGTTTCGTCGCGCTGTCGTAGGCGAGACGTTGCGTGCCGCCCATACCGGTCACGCGACGCACCGATGCCGCGGAGATGCGACCCGTGCTGTCAGGTGCGAGCGCCGCGTTCAGCACGGCCGACAATCCCCCGAGCGCGAAATTCGGCGCGCCGGTTTCCGGCGTGAAGCGACGCTGCATCGCGACGCCATAAGCGCGATTCGCCAAGACCTTGCCGTCCTGCGCCACGAGCACGGCGGCCCCGCCGCTGGCGATGTCGCCGTACGAGGCGAACACGTTGTCCACGAACTTCTGCGTGAGCGGCGTGGCATCGATCGCCCGCGACACCACACGACGCGTGGCGAGGTTGTACCGATCACCGGGGCGCAGGGTGAGAAACGGCTTGCCCGCATCGTTGGCGTCGCGGCCGTTGTAGACGAACGCCTTGTTGCGCCCGATGATTTCGGCGCTGTCACCGCGCACGACCCACACCGTCCCTTCATCTTCCGAAATGCCGAGCAAGTCGGGGCGACGCGACGTGAGCGAGTCGTGCAGGTCGGGGAGTCGCTCGCGCGCCACGACGTGTTGGTCGATCGCCACGCCGCGCAGATACGCGAAGCCCTTCAGGAACTGCGGATGATTGAAGATGCGGTTGTCGTTCGACGGCGCACCGCGCACAAGGTAATCGCCGAGAATCGACGCGCCGGCCGACGATCCGCCCACGACGCCGCCGCGATCGAGCACCGCCTGGAAAGCGCGCTCCGATTTGGTGCCGGCGTACGAATTCACCAGGCGATAGTGACGGCCACCGCCAAACCACACGCCACGCGCGTTCGCGATCTTTGCCACGAAGCTGTCGGCGTCGGCCGCGGTACGACTGGTCGTGTGATACACCACCACATTCCGCGCACCGGCGGCCTTCAGTCCGCGTCCGCCGTCGGAGGTATCGATGGAATCGCCGCCGGCGGTCGGCACGTCCACGATGAGTGCGTCGGGTCCGCCGGCGAGCTCGATGAACTTCGCGAACACTTCGGGGCCCTGTTGTCCGCCGCCGACCACCATCACGGACCCGGTGCGAGGACCAACCGAGGGCGTGCCGCGCGAACTGGCCGTGGATGCGCTGCCGCCGGTCGCACCGCCCGTACCGGCGCAGCCGAGCGCGATGGACGAGGCCAGCAGCAGCACAGCGACTTCACGACCATGCACGACACACGATGAAGCGGACATAGGTGGGCGTCCTGAGGAGGGCAAACGGTAAGCGAGCGGAGCTACGTCAGCATACGCTCCGGACGCCCACCTCGCTGACCCTGACGGGTTCGCGCGCGACGCGATCAGTCGCGACGGACGGTGAAGTGAAACGACTGCTGCACCAGCTGCGCGACGCGGGCACCTCGCGCCTCGGCCGGGAGATAGCGAATCCGCGACACGGCGCGGCGCACCGCCGCGACAAAGAGCGGATGCTGGCTGTCGAGCACCTTGAAGGTGGCCAGCTCCACGCGCCCGGCCGAATCGACCACGAACTGGGCGAGGACCTGCCCCTCGATGCCCGCCGCGCGCAACGTCTCGGGATAGACCGGCCCGGCGGTCCCCGGAAGCACCGCTACGGGCCTTTCGACCTCACTTTCAAGGAAGACGTCGTTGAGGGCTCGTGCGGCGCCTGTGGCCCCTTCCACGCCATCCGCGCGGCCGCCCGGTTTTCCGATACCCGTGAAATTGTCGAGGTTCGTGGGCGGTGCGCTCAGGTCGATCGGTGGCAACGACGTGGGGATGTCGATCGGCGTCTGCAGCACGGTGAACCCCTTCGCCACCGGTGTCGCGGTAAAGACCTCACGCGTGGCGGCGGGCGGTGGGGGCGGCGGCGGGGTGGTGTTCGTGAACTTGACGCTGGTCTCGCGTTCCTCCGCCACGTGGGCGACGGTCGCCTGCGCCGTGGCGACCACCAGCGCCCCCACGATTCCCGCGTGCACCACCACCGACACCATCGACCCACCAACCGACCGGGTACGCGTGGCCCGCGATTCAATCAATGTCTGAAACATGCCTGCCTCCATGGAGTTGGGATGGGGCAGCCGCTCTGCCCGACTCCACAGTGGGATGGCCGCATGAGCCCTTCATGACGGCGAGATGAGGGATCGCTAAAGCAATCGTGACGTGTCGATGGCCCTCGAATGGCTTGACGGTTACGCCTTGAGCCCCGATTGTCACGGCGAGGTGTGCGCTTGAGTCCGACCGCAGACGCGGCCGAACATCCCGACATCCAATTCCGATATGCGATCCTCTTTCGTTCTGAATGCCCGATGGACGGCTCTGCTGGCCGTTCTGCTGCTCGCCGCCTGCGGCGACGCCACCACCGCCCGCGTCACGGCGCCATCCGAGCTGGATGCGTTGCAGTTCGCCCGCTCTGCGCAGACGCAGGCCCGTCTGGCCGCACTGTTCGACGGGGCGTCCGCCGAAGTGCTCGGGGTCGACGGCAGCGTGTTTGCCGATCACGACGAGCGCCTCGGGAAGCTGGTTTTCGGTGTGGAGCGGCTGTCGGCCGCTACCGCGGTGCAGGCGGCGGCGGCGCGCGCCGGGTTGGCCGCGTCCGACTACGCGATCGTGTTGTCGGCGCCGATCAAGCTGGTAGGCGGGCCCGCGGCCGCCGGCGAGCCCGTCAACACGCTCTCGAGCGCGCAGTCGCCGGTGGTGGGCGGTGTGTCGATCGCGACGGGCAAGTATCAGTGCACGCTGGGCTTCACCGTGGCGCACGCGGCCGGGCGTTCGTTCATTACGAACTCGCATTGCACCGATCGGCAGGGCGGTCCCGAGAAGACGCAGTTCTGGCAGCCGACGCTCGGCTTCGGAACGCTGATTGGCGTCGAGGCCGACGACCCCGTGTACAACTCCAACAGGGCGTGTCCGAAGGAGCGGCGCTGTCGCTACAGCGATGCGGCGCGGATCGAGTATCTCCCCATCATCGTCGCGCGGCAGGGTGAGATGGCGATAACATCTGGCGTGAATGACGGCAGCACGACGGTGACCGGCATTGAATACTTCACGCAACAGGATGACATCAACAACCTCTTCCTGGACGGCAATCTGGTCCACAAGACCGGCGTCACTACCGGCACCACGTCCGGCCGCGTCACGAACTCCTGCGCGAACGCAAATGTCGAGGGGACGAGACTGACGCTGCTCTGCCAGACGTTCGTGACGGAAGCGGTCGGGATCGTAGGCTACGGCGATTCTGGCGCGCCAGCGTACCGCAAAGCTGCCGATGGCAACGTGCTACTCGGCATCGTATGGGGCGGTGTTGGCGCCAACACATTCGTCTTCAGTCCGCTGGAAGGCATCGTGCGCGATCTCGGACGCATGAGCGCGATCGTGGGTGGCACGGTCAGCAATACCAGCGGCAACGGGAAGTAGTCAGCGCGCCTGCGCCTGCGCCTGCGCCTCGGCGTCGCGAAGGGCCTTCTGCGTCATCCGCGCGAAGAGCAGTCCCAACACCACCGTCGCCACGACGCCGAGCATGAGAACCGGCATCGGCAGGGCGCCCTTGCCGTTGGCTGCTTTCGCGCCCGCCGCGCCGAACGCCGCATACGACGCGATAATGGGCAGCATGCCCGGCATCGCCATCACGAAGTCGCGCGTGCGCACGCGCGTGACACCGAGTGCGTAGTTCGACAGCACGAACGGAATCGCAGGGGACAAGCGTAGCAAAAACATCAGGCGCAATCCGTCGTCGCCGATTACGCGATCGACGGCGGAGAGCGTGGGGTGCGCCGCCACGCGCCGCGCCACGCTGGCGCGAAGCACCGTGCGCCCCAGCAGGAACGCCAGCGTGCCGCCGATCGTGGCACCAGCCAGTACGAGCGCGCTCCCCTTCACCACGCCGAACACGGCGCCGCCGGCCATGGTGAGCAGAAACGCCGGCAGCATGAAGAGCACCACGCCGATGTAGGCCGCGACGAACGCCAGCGGCGCCCACGCGCCGAGGGTCTGCACCCACACGGAAAAGCCGGGCAGATAGGGCGTGGCGAGCTGGCCAATCGCGATGCCCACGACCAGCGGCACGGCGATTCCGGCGGCGCGCATCAGACCGGTCGCGGCACTCTTGAGATCGAGGGGCATGTCGAAATATACCCCGCGAAAACACAACGGCCCCGGCGTGATGCCGGGGCCGTTGTGCACAGTGATCGGAATCTGATGTCGAACTACTGCAACGGCTTCGCCGGGCGCTGGAATCCGCCGTCGAGCGCATTCAGGAACAGCTTGTACGTGCCGTGCGGCTGAGAACGGAACAGAATTTCCGGACCGAACAGCCAGATGGTGCCTTGACCCATCTTGGCTTCCGCCATCGCCACGCCACCCTTCAACAGTTCCTGTCCCCATGCCCAGCCGCTGGTGAGCGGCTTGTCGGTGTCGAACGTGGCGAGCACGCGCACACCCTTGGCGGCCGCATCAGGACCCAGCTTCATGACGGGGCTGTTGTCGAACATCACGCTCGGGCGCGGGTTCATGCCGGTGGCAATCGTGGCCGACGTGTCGATCGCGACTTCGAGCAGCGAACCGGGGATGTAGTACTTCTCGCCCGCGTACGGACGACCGTTGGCTTCGGCCATATAGTTCTCGATGGGTAGCCCCATCGCCTTGCCGAGCCCAATGGACGAACCGATCGCGACGATGCGACCACCCGCTTCCACGAAAGCCTTGAGCGCCGGCACCGACTTCTCGGGGCTGATGCGTCCGATCGTGCGACGGAACTCGGCCGGAATCAACGTCGTGTCCGGCGAGCCGCCGAAGCCGCGGCCTGCGCCCGCCTCGGAGAACATGCCGTCGGTCACCACGATCACGTCGTACTTCGTCTTCAGGTTGCCGGCGTCGACATCCTGCGGATAAATCACGGTGAACGGAAACTCGAACTTCTCCAGGATCAAACGCGTCCAGCCACTCGGCATGCTGCCGCCGTAGCGATCGATGAGCGCAATACGCAGTGGCTGCACCGGCTGGGCTGAACCCGGCTTGCTGTTCGCGGCGGCGAAGTTCACGCCGAGGTCCTTTGCCGACTGCGTCACGATCTTGTCGGCCGCACCACCGGCAGGAATGAACCAGGTGCCGGCCGGCCACGTTGTGCCACCGTCGGTGAACGCCGTGGGAATGCGCGCGGCCTTCACCTTCACAGCGGCGAGGCGATTGGCGACAGTCGATGCGTCATTCACTTCCGGGCGCACGAAGTATCCGGCCTTCCCTTTCGCGATCGTGCCCATCGGCATCATCGTCACGCCCTTCACCTTTTCGAACGGGCCCGTGAGGCCGTCGAGCACGCGCTCGAACTGGATGCCCATCTGGAAGGCGAGCGTCCAGCCGGCATTGTCGTACGGCGGGATTGGCGGGCCACCCGGGTAGCGGAAGTCATTCGGGTGATCCTGCGGCTCGAACATGTCGAGCACGTGTGAGCGGAACGCCTGGTTGGTCGTCACGACCCACGAACCGGTCGGGAAGGACTTCCCGTTGGCGCTGAACGAACCGGTGGCGCGATGCACCTGAATACCGGAGTACTGCAGCGCCTTGATGAACTTGGTCGCCGTCGGGAAATCGTTCTGCGCGCTGCTCAACACGTACGCGCGCGGATCGCGGTTCTCTGGCTTCTTGAGTTCGGCCATATAGCGATCGTTCGTGACCGCACTGCCGATGTTCGGCGCGGTCCCGGTGCCACGCGGGCCGCCGGCGCGATTCGCTTCGGGGCTCGCCGTCGCGCGGTCCTTCGTGATCTGCGCGATCATCGCATCGACGCGCTTGGGCGAGATCGTCCAGTTGTCTTTCGAGCCGTTCTTGATCTGATCGGTGCCCATCACCCAGCGATTGAACAGGAACGTTTCGCGATAGCGCGACGCGAGGTCGAGGAACGCGTAGTTCGCTGACACCGAGTAGTCGACGGACTGACGGAAGTGCCATTCCTGCGGCGCGACCGGCATCGGCAACCCGGCCGAGCGCAGCTGACGATCGGGCACGAGCGACACGCGGATCGGTGTCGGATTGCCGATCGTTTCCGTGAGGATTCCGATCTGGTTGTGGAAGTAGCCCACGGTACGCAGACCGCCGTTCCACCACGTGCTGTAGTTCGAGCCCGCACGGAATGTGAGACCCGGCTTGTGCTCGAGCACGAAGCGATGGTTGAGCGCCGCGCCCACGAGATCGAGCCCCGTGATCATGGCCGGATGGAACCAGTAGTTGGCCGGATCACGGTACGGTGGCGCGGCCATGATCGTGCCCGTAGGGCCGGTCTGGTGGTGGTTGTACATGATCTGCGGATTCCACTCCACGAACATCTGCTGCGACATGTTGCGCGTTTCGGCCAGCGCATTCATGTACGCGTCGCGGTTGTTGTCGTGACCGGCGTACTTTTCGTACAGGCGTGGAATGTTCGAATTGCGGCGCAGCTTGTCGGGCTCTTGCATATACCAGTTCGACACGAGCTCCATGCCGTCCGGATTGGCGTGCGTCATGAGGATGATGCAGTCATTCAGAATCCGCATCGTCTCGTCGTCGGTGCGGCTGGCGAGCTGGAAGAACGACTCGATGAGCTGCTGGGCGCCGAGGACTTCGGTCGCGTGGAGGCCGCCGTCGATCCAGAACACCACCTTGCCTTCCTTCGCCAGCTTGGCAGCTTCGGCGGAGTCGATCCCGTCGGCCATCGCCAGGCGGTTCGAAATCTCCTTGTAGCGCGCCAGATTCTTCAGATTCGCCGGTGACGACACGATCGCCATGATCTGCGGGCGTCCTTCCTCGGTGAGTCCGATCGTGTCGAGGATCACGCGATCGCTCTGCTTCGCGATGGTGGCGAAGAAGGCGTGCAGCTTGGTGTAGTTGGGGAGCTCGTAGTCGGCGCCGATGTCATGCCCGAAGAATTCCTTGGGTGACGTGAGGCGCGGCTGAGCCGGGAGCGTGGCCGGCAGAGCCGCCGCAAACAACATCGCGGTGGAGAGCCGGGTGGCACGACGCAGGCTGATCATGCGAGGGACGGGTGGAGAGGATACTGGGACAGCCGGACCCGGCTGCCGGATTTTCCCGCGAGGGGAGCCATCAGGCATACGATGGGGCAGGGTGTGGCGTTGGGCAAATGATTGTCCCAAGTGGCCCGTTTGACGAACTTTGCGGTATCACGGGAGTCCGATGTCCCATCGTCCTTCGTTCTTGACCCTCACCCCGCCCCGACATGACCATGACGCCGACCCGTTTGGCCGCGCTGCTCGCGACAAGCGCCGCCCTGATCGCCGCTCCGCTGTCCGCCCAGGAAAAGCCGCCGGCCAAGCCGCCCGCCGCGGCGATGGACCATTCCAAGATGGACCACGGCGCAGCCAAGGCCGAAGGCTGGAAGGAGCTCGACGCCTATCACATGCTGATGATGGCCACCTGGCATCCGGCCAAGGACAAGAACGATCTGGCGCCGATCCGCGCCAAGGCCACTGAGATGGTGGCGTCGGCCAAGCTCGTGGCCGCGTCGAAGTCGCCGATGGCGTGCCAGAAGCCGGAACTGATCAAGGCGCAGGCCGGTCTGCCGGTAGAGACCGAGAAGGTGGCGGCCATGGTAGCGGCCAAGGTCGCCGCCGCCGAGCTCAAGGCGGGGCTCAAGGGGCTGCACGACAGCTTCGACGTGCTCGAGGGATGCGCTTCCGGCATGAAGCACTAAGCGGGAAACAGCAACACCCTAGGAAACAGGAAGGAGGGTTTCAGGAGGCAGGAAGCAGGTGAACCGCGTGGTTCCTGCCCCCCTCTTCCCTGATACCCTCCTTCCTGTTTCCTAGGGTGTTGTTCTACGTGACCTT
>NZ_JANPLK010000070.1 GCF_031426495.1 Gemmatimonas sp.
TCGTTGAACGCGCGCGTTCAACGACTCTGACCCCTTGAACTCCCCCTGCTTCCTAGGGAGTCGCAGTTGTCAGCGCCCGCTACGCGCTCCGCACCACCGCCCCCCGCATCTCACTCGCGGACAACACCACCGCATCACCGAGCGCCGTACGCCGCCCCGTCAGATCACTGAGATCTGACCCGTGGTATGCCTCCTCGCCGTGTTCCGCCAAGTCGATGCCCTGCACTTCGGCGTCCACGCGGATGCGCAGTGGCATCACGAGCTTGAGCGCAGACAGGATGCCGAAGCTCGCGGTGCCAGCGAAGGCGACCGTGGCCACGACGGCGAGCACCTGAATGCCGACTAATGTGGGGTTGCCACGCAGGAGGCCGTCGGCGCCGATGGGGTTCACATCCTTCGACGCGAACACACCGGTGAGCACGGCGCCCATGATGCCGGCCACGCCGTGACAGGCGAACACGTCGAGTGTGTCGTCGAGCGCGGTCTTGGCGCGGTAGTGCAGCACGAAGAACGAGACCGGGGCCGCGAGGAACCCGATGGCAAGCGCCGACATGGGCGTTACGAAGCCCGCGGCGGGCGTGATCGCCACCAGCCCGACAACAGCACCAGTCGCGGCACCGACGGCCGTCGCGCGACCGCCCTTGTACAACTCCAGCGCAATCCACGTCAGCAAGCTCGCCGCGGCGGCGGCGTGCGTCGTCACCAGCGCGTTCGCGGCAATGCCATCGGCCGCAAGTGCCGAGCCGGCGTTGAAGCCGAACCAGCCGAACCAGAGCATGCCCGCACCAAGCAGCGCGAAGGGCACGTTGTGCGGGACGGTGGGAATGCGCTTGAAGTCCCGACGCGGTCCGAGGACCTTGGCCAGCACCAGCGCCGTGATGCCGGCGCTGATGTGCACCACGGTGCCGCCGGCGAAGTCGAGCGCGCCGAGCGTGCGCAACCAGCCGCCGTCGCCCCACACCCAATGGGCCAGCGGATCATAGACCAGCGTGGTCCAGATCAGGCCGAAGGTGAGATAGGCCACGAACCGCATCCGATCGATGATCGCGCCGGAGAAGAGCGCCACCGTAATCCCGGCGAACATCGCCTGAAACGCGGCAAAGAGCAGATGCGGGAGCGCTGCGGCGTAGGTGGGATTCGGCATGGCGGTGACGCCCTGAAAACCTACGAAGCTGAGGCCACCGATCCAGTTGGAGCCGGGACCGAACGCCAGACTGTACCCGAAGAGCACCCACTGCACGGTCACGGTCGCCAACGCACCGAGACTCATCAACATCGTATTGAGCGCGCTCTTGCTGCGAACAAGACCGCCGTAGAAGAACGCCAGCCCGGGCACCATGAACAACACGAGCGCAGTAGCGACCAGCACCCACGCCGTATCACCCGACGAGGTCGTTGCCGCTTGGATCATCGGAAGTCCTCCGGGTTGGGGACCCGCATTTCGAGCTGCGTCTGACGCATGATCTCGTCGGCATTGACGGCGGTAAGGGCGTAGTTGTCGCGCTCCCCAGTGCGAATGCGCACCGTGCGATCAAGTGGCAGCACGAAGATCTTTCCGTCGCCCACGTCACCGGTACGTGCCCCTTCGCAGATCGCGTCGATCGTGCGCTCGACGAACTCCTCCGAACAGGCCATTTCGATCCGGACCTTTTCGTGGAACTCGAGCACGACCGATTCTCCGCGATATTGTTGTACGACGTCGCGCTCCCCACCGTGCCCGCTGACGCGGGACAGCGTCATGCCGGTCACGCCGACTTGAAAGAGCGCACGTTTCACATCCGCCAGCTTCTCCGGGCGGATGATGGCGACGATAAGCTTCATGGTGTTTGGGGCGAAGGGCGGCCGGTCGCAGTACGATCCCCGAGATCAAGCGCCTGCAGCGGGGGAGCGTTTCCGGCCTCGCCCAATTGTACGCACGAACACAACAGCTCGCTGGCCTCCGCCGCATTCCCGACTCTTTCCTGAATCTGAGATTCACTATGTCGTCACTCGGCACGATCGCCATCCTCGTCGGCCCGGACTACGAAGACTTGGAGGTCTGGTATCCGAAGCTCCGCCTCGAAGAAGCGGGCTATCACACCCCGCTGATCGGCAACGGGGACGCGTTGTATCACGGCAAGTGGGGCTATCCGGCCACAATGGACGGTCAGGTGGCCGATCTCGATCCGGCAACCCTGTGCGGCGTGGTGGCGCCTGGTGGTTGGGCCCCCGACAAGCTGCGGCGCGATCCGGCGGTCCTGTCGCTCGTGCGGCGCGTGTTCGAACAGGGGGGCATCGTGGGCACCATCTGCCACGGCCCGTGGATTCTCATTTCGGCTGGTATCGTGCGCGGCAAGCGCATGACGTCGTCCTTGGGCATTCGGGACGATCTCACCAACGCCGGCGCCCTCTGGGTCGACGAGCCCGCCGTGGTCGATGGCACCATCGTGAGCGCCCGCGTGCCGAAAGATTTGCCGGACTTCACGCGAGCGATGCTGCGCGCACTCAGCGAACCGCGCTAGGCGGACCGAACCGCGACCGCCACCGGTTCCCGGCGCGCAAGCAGCGTCACCAACTCGGCTTTCGGCTCGAGGATATCGGCCAGCGTCTTCCGATCGAGGACGGCAAAAAACGCGTGCAGCGCCTCATCCAACGTGCCGGCCAACCGACACGCCGACGAGATCGGACACGTGTTGTGCTCGGGATCGAAACACTCCACGAGCGCGAGGTTCTCCTCGGTCTGTTGAATGAGCGTGCCGAGTGCGATATCGCCCGCCGGCTTGCCCAGGCGCACGCCCCCGTGCCGTCCTCGCACCGTTTCCACATAGCCGAACTCAGAAAGTCGATGGACGATTTTCACGAGATGCTCGTACGACATGTTCATGCGTTCGGCAATCTCGTTCACCGTAATGCAGCGCTCGGGTTCGAGACCCAGCAGCAGCAGGCAGCGCAACGCATTGTCGGTGAATCGTGTGAGTCGCATGCAGTGAAAGTGGCCGAATCGAGAAACGGGGATGTCAGGGTTTCCCTCTAAAGCAGCGGGGCTTCTCTGACTTTTTAATCGCATATCGCATCCGAGATTGATCTCCAGCGACACGTCGGCCACCGCAGGCCGCGCGCCGCACCCATTCTCTCCCAATCTCGGGGTTCTCCTATGTCTCTCTCTCGCCGCACGGGTTGGCTCGTGGCGACTGCGACCGTCGCCGCCACCATGGTGTACGGATTTGCGTGTGCGCCGGCCAATCGCCCCGCCGGGGCCGTCGGCAGTGCCGATGCTGCCAACAAGGTATATGTCGCGCCCGGCCAGCACGATGAGTTCTACGCGTTCATGTCCGGTGGGTTCAACGGACAGATCGGCGTGTACGGCCTGCCATCGGGCCGTCTGCTCAAGATCATCCCGGTGTTCTCGCAGTTCCCTGAGAACGGCTGGGGGTACTCGGAAGAGACCAAGCCGATGCTCGAAACGACGTTCGGCAATATCCCGTGGGATGATCTCCACCACACGGCGCTCTCGCAGACGAATGGCGAAGATGACGGCCGTTGGATTTTCGTCAATGCGAACAATACGCCGCGCGTGGCGCGCGTCGATCTGAACACGTTCGAAGCGTCGGAGATTCTGCAGATCCCGAACTCCGGCGGCAACCACGGGTCGCCATTCATTACGTCGAACAGCGAGTACGTGATCGCCTCCACGCGATTCTCCGTACCGATCCCGCAGGCCGACGTACCAATCGCTGACTACAAGAAGGCGTTCAAGGGCACGATCAGCTTCATCGCAGCGAACGAACCGGGCAAGATGGATGTCGCCTTCCAGCTGCTGGTTCCGGGTTACGACTATGACCTCGCGCGCGCCGGCAAGGGCCCGTCGAAGGATTGGGTATTCCTCACGTCGTACAACTCGGAGCAGGCGTACGAGAAGCTCGAGATCAACGCGTCGAAGGCCGACAAGGACTTCATCGCCGCGATCAACTGGAAGAGCCTCGAAGCGTGTGCGAAGAACGGCAAGGCCGAGAACTGGCCGGTCGACTACACGCACAACGTGATGGACGAGTTCTCCCGCGTGGCCCGCTCGGAGACCAAGAAGAGCGTGAAGATGCTCACGCCGCAGTCCTGCCCGAACTCGATCTTCTTCCTGCCCACGCCGAAATCACCGCATGGCGCCGACGTCGATCCCTCGGGCGAGTACATCGTGGCCGGCGGCAAGCTCGCCACCGTGATCCCGGTGCATTCGTTCACCAAACTGCAGCAGGCGATCAAGGACAAGGCGTTCGAAACGGAGATCAGCGGCATCCCCGTGCTCAAGTACGAAGCGATCCTTGCCGGTGAAGTGAAGGATCCGGGCCTCGGCCCGCTGCACACGGAGTTCGACGGCAAGGGCTACGCGTACACCTCGGTCTTCATCTCGTCGGAGATCGTGAAGTGGAAGCTCGGCACGTGGGAAGTCGTGGATCGCACGCCGACATACTACTCGGTGGGCCACCTCATGATTCCCGGTGGCGCCACGACCAAGCCGGCCGGCAAGTATGCGGTCGCGCTGAACAAGATCACGAAGGACCGCTATCTCCCCACCGGACCCGAGCTCACGCAGTCCGCGCAGCTGTACGACATCTCGGGCGAGAAGATGAAGCTGATTCTCGACTTCCCGACGACCGGCGAACCGCACTACGCGAATGCGATTCTCGCGAGCAAGATCGAGAAGCAGCAGAAGAAGTACTACTCGCTCGCCGAGAACCGTCATCCGCAGGTCGCGAAGGCGGAACGTGATGCCGGCGTGGAGCGGAAAGGCAAAGTGGTGCATGTGCGCATGACGGCCATCCGATCGCATTTCGCACCGGACAATATCGAAGGCGTGCAGGTCGGCGACACCGTGCTCTTCCACATCACGAATCTCGAGCAGGACTGGGACATTCCCCACGGCTTCGCGATTCAGGGGGCGATCAATTCCGAGCTGCTCATCATGCCGGGCGAGACGCGCACGCTGAAGTGGATCCCGAAGTCGATCGGCGTCTTCCCGATGTACTGCACCGATTTCTGCTCGGCGCTGCACCAGGAAATGCAAGGCTACGTCCGCGTGTCACCGGTAGGCTCGAGCGTGCCGCTCACGGCGAACACCCTGAAGGCCAAGGGCCAGGTTGCACGGGCAGCGCAGCGCGGGATCACGCTGCCGACGCCGCCGGGATCCAGCGCAGGCGCGGTAGACGCCCATGCTGGCCACCCCACGGGCACACCGAGACCCCGCTGATGCCTGCCTCACTGCGTGCCCGGCTCATGGTGGCGGTTTCGGCCGTCGCCCTGGCCGGCGCGCTCTTCTTCCCCCTGTGGCGCGTGTCCCTGACCGCGCCGCAGTACCCGGAGGGCTTGGGGATGCACATCTGGGCACACACGGTGTCCGGGGTGGAGCCCAACGACCTGCAGAATATCAACGGGTTGAACCACTACATCGGCATGAAGACGATCGTTCCGGAGAGCATCCCGGAGCTGAGGTTCATGCCGGCGGGCATCGTGGCGATGAGCGTGGCCGGGCTGCTGGTTGCCGCCATGGGACGCCGTCGCTGGATCCTGGCGTGGGGGAGCACGTTGCTGCTCTCGGCCGTGGTCGGGCTCGTCGACTTCTGGCGATGGGAGTACGACTACGGACACAACCTTGACCTCGAACACGCGCCGATCCAAGTGCCCGGCATGTCGTATCAGCCACCGCTGATCGGCAGCAAGAAGTTGCTCAACTTCACAGCCACCTCGCTTCCGGCCACGGGCGGACTTCTCGCCATCGCCAGTGTCATCCTCGCCGTCGGCGCGCCTCTGGTGGCGCGCCACGACGACGCCGGCCGCCGGGCATCAAGCACAGCGCACAGCAGAGCGCGGGGCATCGCATGAGCCGTTCACTCACGTCCGTCGCGGTGCTGGTGCTGGCCCTCTCGGCCAGCGCCTGCGGCTCCGGTCCACGTCCACTCGTCGCGGGCGAAGACTCCTGCCGGTACTGTCGTATGACCATTGACGATCCGCGTTTCGGCGCCATGGTGCTGACGGCCCGCGGACGCATCGAGACGTTCGACTCGATCGAATGTCTGGCGGGGTACGTCTCGTCGCTCCCGGCCGCGTCGCCCCCCCGCGCGATCTGGGTGGCGGACGTCGAAAACCCGTCGCGCTGGCTGGACGTGACCCACGCGCGCTTTCTGTACGGCGGCGCATTGCACTCCCCGATGGGACGCCGGCTCGCCGCATTGGATTCAGCGGCCGATATCGACGCCGTGCGTCAGCGGCTCGGTGGGGAGTTGATGACGTGGCCGCAGGTGCTGTTGCTCGTGAAGCAGCAGTCTGTGCCAACGGCGGCACCTGCCCCGTCACCGCAGACCCGGCAATGATCGTTTCACTCGCGCTCTTCGCGACGCTGGCCATAACGCGTGCGGACACGGTGTTCGTGTCGTCGCAGCGCGCGACCACGGCCACCGCATCCGGTACGACGGTTCGGACGGTTACGGAAGCGATCCGCGTGGTGTCACGCAACGGCGTGGTCCGCGTGCGGGCTGGCGTATACATCGAACCGACGCTCGTCATCCGACAACCGCTCACGTTGGAAGGCGAGCGCGGAGCGATCCTGGATGGTGGCGGGGTGCGAGAAATCCTCGTGGTCGGCGCCGACTCGGTGACCGTGCGCGGGATGACGTTTCGCAACACGGGCAGCAGCCAAGCCACCGATCGCGCGGCGTTGCGTGTGGTGGAAGCGGCTGGCTGTCTGATCGAAGGCAACACGTTCACGAACACCCTCTTTGGTATCTATCTGCAGCGGGCCAGCGCGTGTCTGGTGCGCCGAAATGTTCTCGATGGAATGGCGGGCTCCCAGACGGTGACGGGCAACGGACTGCACCTCTGGTCGAGCCGCGACATCGTGCTCGAAGACAACGTGATCCGCGGTCACCGCGATGGGATCTATTTCGAGTTCGTGACCAATAGCCGCGTGCGCCGCAACCTGAGCACGGGCAGTCATCGCTACGGGCTGCACTTCATGTTCTCCGACTCGTGCCGTTACGAAGACAACACGTTCCGTGCCAATGAGTCCGGCGTCGCCGTGATGTACTCGAAGCGTGTGCAGATCACCGGCAACACCTTCGAACGCAATCGCGGCAGCGCCGCCTACGGACTGTTGCTCAAGGAAATCACTGACAGCGAAGTCCGCGGCAACCGGTTCATCGAGAATTCGATCGCGCTGCATCTCGAAGGCGCGAGCCGGAACGCGGTGATTGACAACGACTTCGTGCGCAACGGCTGGGCGGTACGGGTGCTGGCGGATGCCCAGGACAATGTGCTGCGCGGCAATGCGTTTTCGGGGAACGTCTTCGACGTTGGCACCAACAGCCGGCGCAACTACAGCACATTCACCGGCAACTGGTGGGATCGGTACGCCGGCTATGACCTCGATCACGACGGCCGCGGCGATGTGACGCACGCGCCGGTTCGCCTCTTTGCCTTGCTGGTCGAACAGTCACCGGCCGCGCTGGTACTCACCAGGAGCTTGCTGGTCGATCTGCTGGACATCGCGGAGCGCGTCGTACCAGCGCTCACGCCGGAAACACTGCGCGACGCGTCGCCGCTCATGCGTACTCCCCGGAAACTACCATGACCACTGCGCTCCTGAGGCGCCCCGCCTGCGAGGTCCGTACGACGACAACGCCGATCATCCCGCTGCACCGTCCGGCTTCGTCGCTGGTCGAGATCCGGAGTCTGGTGAAGTCCTTTGGCCGTCGCCGAGTGCTCGATGGCGTGAATCTCGACATTGCCCGCGGCGCCGTCACCGCCATCATCGGACCGAACGGCGCCGGCAAGACGACACTGAACAAAGTCCTGCTCGGTCTCGTGCACGCCGACTCCGGCAGTATCTCGTTTGATGGCGTCGATGTCGCGGGCCAGATCGCGTATCGCGCGCGCATCGGGTACATGCCGCAGGCCGCGCGGTTCCCCGAGAGTTACACCGGTCAGGATGTGCTCGACTTACTACGTGACTTGCGCGGCGAGACGACCCCACGCGATGTCTCGCTCATCGAGCGTCTCGGGGTCGACGCCTTTCTCACGCAACCCGTACGTACTCTCTCCGGCGGACAACGGCAGCGGCTGAATGCGGTAGCGGCGTTTCTCTTTGCGCCCGATCTCCTGCTGCTCGACGAGCCCACCGCGGGTCTCGATCCGATTGCCAGTGGCATCCTCAAGGAGAAGATCCGTGCGGTTCGCGACGAAGGACGGGCGGTCATCATCACGTCGCACATCCTGAGCGAGCTACAGGAGTTCAGCGACACGGTGGTGTTCCTGCATGAGGGACGCGTGCGCTGGGCGGGCCCGCTCACGGCGCTGCTGCACACCACGCAGGCGGACTCGCTCGAGCGTGCCATCGCGCACCTGATGCAGTCGGAGTACACGACCGTCGGAGCCCACGCATGAGCGCGGCATCGCGGTCCACCATCGCCACCGTGCTGCGGCACGAAGCGCGCGCCGTCCTCAAGAATCGCGGCGTGCTGCTGTTCGGCGGCGGCATTCTGCTGCTCACCGAATGCATGCTGCGTCTCACCGGCAGCGGGCCACGCGCGCTGTCGTCGCTGCTCGGTCTGGTGTTGCTGGTCGTGCCATTGGTCACGATGCTGTTCGGCGTGATCACCTGGCACGCCTCACGTGAGTTCAACGAACTGCTGCTCGCGCAGCCGGTTCGGCGTTCGGCGCTGTTCGGCGGTCTGTATCTGGGCCTGGTGCTGCCGCTGGCGGCGGCTTTCACGCTGGGACTGCTGCTGCCGTTCGCCGTGCACCGCGCCCTGGGCAGCGACGCCCTCCCGTTGCTGGCCGCAACACTGGCCGGCGGCGTGGCGCTGACGTTCGTGTTCGGCGGTCTCGCGCTGCTGATCGGCGTGGCCATCGAAGATCGACTGCGCGGCGTCGGTACCGCGATCGCGGTGTGGATGCTGCTCACGATCGGTTACGACGGGCTGATGCTGTTGGTCGCAACCACGTTCACCGATTACCCGCTGGAGAAGCCGATGCTGGCCCTCACCCTCGCCAACCCGGTCGATCTGGCGCGCACGTTAATCGTGATGCAAAGCGACGCCGCGGCATTGATGGGTTATACCGGCGCGCTCATGCATCGCTTCCTCGGCAGCGTGCTGGGGTCGCTGGCCGCGATCTCCGGGTTGCTCCTCTGGATTCTCACCCCTGCCTGGGCAGGACGGCGCGCCTTCGAGCGTCGCGACTTCTGACCGTAGTCCCCATCACGGCCATTTCCCCTCCGCCTCACACACTTCTCCGGTACTTCCTGATGTCTA
Organism: Gemmatimonas sp.; assembly: GCF_031426495.1. NCBI lineage: Bacteria > Pseudomonadati > Gemmatimonadota > Gemmatimonadia > Gemmatimonadales > Gemmatimonadaceae > Gemmatimonas > Gemmatimonas sp. Next base: position 9,279 of record NZ_JANPLK010000070.1, read on the forward strand.
CCCGTAATGCTGTGACCCGCTTCGCGTTCGCGACCGCTTCCCTGCTCCTCGTTGCCTGCGGCGGAGAGAAAGCCGCGTCGACCGACACTGCCGCTGGTGGCGCGCCCAGCCCGGCCGCCGCGCCAGCGAACGCACCCAAGCCCACGGGCACCGTCATCACGATCGAGATGATCACCGACGAGACTGGCAATTACTTCAAGCCTAAAGAGATCGAAGCCAAGCCGGGTGACGTGCTCAAGTTCGTGCTGGTCGCCGGCGTGCATAATGTGCACTTTCTCGCCGACTCGAATCCCGGCATACCGGACCTGCCACCGATGTCTACGTTCGCGCAGCTGCCCGGTCAGGAGCTCCTCGTCCCGGTGAACTTCGCCGCGGGCAAGAGCTACTACTTCCAGTGCGACCCGCACGCGCTGCTCGGCATGGTCGGCAAGCTCAAGGTCGAGAACGAGTAATTCGTCACGGCAACGGCGAACGGGAAAAGCCACAGCGGGAACACGGAGGGAACAGATTTCACCGATCACACAGATAAGCAAAAGCGCTCTTGGTTTATCTGTGTGATCCGTGCAATCCGCCAGCTCCGTGTTCCCGCTGTTGCTTTTGCGTTTCGCCGCCGCGCCTAGCTCGCGCCGTCGGTCACCAGCGTGTCGTACTGTCGGCCGCGCCAACGCGTTGGCGTGCGGGCGGTGCTGAGCGTGAGGCGCCAGGCGGCAGCCGTGTCGGACAGCCACGAGAACCAGAACGGCCAGCCGCGTTCGGCGTAGCTGTTGCGTAGCGCAACGAGCATCATCAGCCGCACCAGCAGCGCCGACGCGTTCACGAGCACCAGCGCCTCGAGGAGCATCGTCTGCGGATTGTCGGCCGCGGGCCAACCCATCGACCCGAGCACGGCGCCGAGCACGAGCAGCATCGGCAGCGGCAACGCCTGTGCACTCCACACCAACACCACGTCGACCCAGCGACGCCAGGTCGGTGTGGCGTCCTTCAAGTCGAAGCTGCGTCCCCACTCGCGCCACATCTCTGCCAGTGAGACGTACGCACTCACTTGAATGATGCGCGAGCCGTCGAGAAAGCCCACGCGTGCGCCATGTGAGGCGAGGTGCCGCGCCAGCGTGACGTCATCGCAAAACGACGCACGGGCGGGTGCATAGCCGCCGTGCTGCTCCAGCAGCGCCCGGCGCGCCACGAAACACTGTCCATTCGCGAGCACACGATCAGGAGGTGGCTGGGTGGCGCCCGCCGCACCGCAGCGATACACCAGCGTGACCAGCATCGCCGGTTGCACGAAGCGTTCGGCCGATGTCTGGTCGCGGAACTGCGGCGAAAACGACGCCACGTCGTAACCGTCTTGTTCGACGGCGTCGACCACCGCGCCAACCAACCCGGGTGCGGGAACGGTGTCGGCGTCAATGCCAAGCACCCACGCGCCCTTGGCCTGCCGGAGACCCGTTTCGAGCGCCCACACCTTGCCCACCCAACCGGCCGGGAGCGGCTCGTCGGTGATCAGGCGAATGCGCGGATCACGCGCCGACGCCGCCTCGACCAGTTCGCGCGTGCCGTCGGTCGAATGGCTGTCCACGACGAGCACTTCAAGCATCGGTGCCGTCTGCGCGGTGAGACCGGCGAGACAGGGGCCGAGGCGCTTCGCTTCGTTGAGCGTGGCCACGATCACCGTCACCGTGGTGTCGGTGCGGGGCGTAAGTCGGGGCGCGATGGGTGGACGGCGAGTCCGCCCCGGCATGAGGCGCGTGAGCAGCAACAGCAACAGCGGCACCTGAACGGCGAGCAGCGTCAGCCCCACGCCGCGCGCGACGTCGACCAGCGGGAAGGACATGCTCATATCGCCGGCTCGCGGGAGATGCGCGTGCGGACGGCAGGCGAGACGACCGGCTCGGTCAGCGCGAGCCTGGCGACCGCCTTCGCCATGTCACCAAAGATGAACAGGTGTGCCGGATACATCGCGTACCAGTAAAGAAGTCCGAAAAGACCGCGGGGCGCGAAGAGCGCCGTCTGGATCAACCGTGTGCCCTCACCTTCGGGCACGGCGGAAAATTGCAGCCATGCCTGACCGGGCACACGCATTTCAGCGCGCAGCCGTAACAGGCGCGGACGCTCGACCATCTCCACCCGCCAGAAGTCGACCGCCTCTCCAAGATACAACCACGCAGGGTCGCGCCGCCCCCGTCGAAGTCCGGGTCCGCCCACCAATCGGTCCAGAAAGCCCCGGATCTTCCAGAGCCAGTTCCAGGCGAGCCACCCTTGATCGCCTCCCAGCCGGCAGAAAGCGCGAAACACCTGATCGGGGCTGGCGTCCACGTAGATGGTGCGTGTCTCCTCGAGCACCCCCTCCCGGTCGCGCAGTTCGTACGACGCGCCGCCCCCCAGGGCGTCGCTCCAACGCGACTCCACGGCGTGCGCGGTCAGACGCGACAGCGCGCGCTGGACCGCCGTGCGATAGGCCATGGGGCGCACGTCAGGAAACAGCTCGCGGGCCTTACTGGTGTCGGCCAGCACCGGATGGGCAATGCCCTCGACCAGGGGCGTCGCCAACCGCGACGGAATCGGCGTGACCTTGTCGATCCAGAGGGCGGCTAACCGTGGCGACATCACCGGCACGGCAATGATCGTACGACGCAGGCCACGTACGGCGGCGTAGCCATGCAGCATGTCGCGAAACGACAGCACGTCGGCGCCACCGATCTCCACGATGCCGGCCGGGCCGTGCTCGCGAGCGCGAATCAGGTAGGTGAGCACGTCGCGCACGGCAATCGGCTGGACCTGATTCGTGATCCATTTGGGCGCGATCATGAACGGCAATCGCTCCGCCAGATACCGCACCATCTCAAACGATGCCGACCCCGAGCCGACGATCGGCCCGGCGCGGAACTCGGTGGTCGGCAGGCCACCCCGCAAAATCGCCCCCGTCTCGCCTCGACTCTGAAGATGCTCGCTGGCGTCGACGGTATCGGGGACTAGCCCGCCGAGGTAGATGCAGTGCTTCAGCGCCCGTCCCGCCTGCACGAAGTTCCGGGCGGCCACGCGGTCCCGCTCGGCGAAGTCGGTGGCGTGCGTCATGCTATGCACGAGGTAGTACGCCTGATCGACCCCATCGAGCGCACGATGAAGTGATGCCGGATCGAACAGGTCGCCGGTCACGACCTCCACGTCGTGTTCCCACCATCGCCCGTGAATGCGGCGCGGGTCACGGACCAGCAGTCGCACCGGAACGCCCCGCTCCACCAAACGTGAGGTGAGGCGGCCGCCGATGTAGCCTGTGGCGCCGGTAACGAGCACGGTCATGCGGAGGGGGGCGGAAGCCGTGAGACGGTGGCGGGTTCGGTGATCCGCACGTACGCTACTTAACGCTACGCCTCTTCCCTCTCCGCCGTTCCCATCTGCATGCCTCGCGCCAATCCATCCCCGGGACGCCTCCTGCTGCGTAATTGGGAACGACTTTCGGGTCTCCCCTTCGGCAAACGCCTGTTCAGCTGGGCGGTGGGGCGCACCGCGCCGTACACCGGGTCGGTGGGCGGCGTCTACACCGATGTCCGCCCCGGCTACGCGCGGGTCGAATTGCGCGACCGCAAGGCCGTCCGGAATCATTTGGCGTCGGTGCACGCCGTCGCGCTGGTGAATCTGGCCGAGATGACCAGTGGCGTGGCGCTTATGACCGCGTTGCCGCCAGGCGTGCGTGGCATCGTGACCGGCCTGCAGATCGAGTACCTCAAGAAGGCGCGTGGCACGCTGGTGTGCACGACCACCGCGCACGCGCCGAGCGACGTACCCGAGCCGATCACGCACGATGTGCAGGCGGACATCGCGAACGCTGACGGAGACGTGGTGGCACGCTGCCTCGTGCATTGGCGCTTGTCGCCGCCCGATCCTTCACGAGCGTCGGCCCGATGACGGACGCTGTTGCCCCGCCGGCCGACGCGCTCGCGTTCGACACGCCGCTCACCCGTCACGCGCACATTCGGGTGCCGCTGATCTGCGGGCCGATGTATCCCTGCAGCAATCCCGAGCTCGTGGCCGCCGTGAGTGCGGCCGGCGCGCTTGGTATCGTGCAACCGATCTCGCTCACGTACGTGCACGGCTACGACTTCCGCGAAGGGCTGCGCACCATCAATCGTCTCAGCGGCGGCGCACCGATCGGCTTCAACGCGCTCATCGAGGCGTCGTCGAAGACGTATCACAACCGCATGATCAAGTGGGTCGATATCGCGCTGGAGGAAGGCGTGCGATTCTTTCTGACGTCGCTGGGCAATCCGAAGTGGGTGTGCGATCGCGTACACGCGGTAGGTGGCGTGGTGTACCACGACATCACGGAGCTCAAGTGGGCGCAGAAGGGCCGTGACGGCGGGGTCGACGGACTCGTCGCGGTGAACCGCGAAGCGGGCGGCCATACCGGCTCACGCGATCCCCGCGCGCTGCTCGACGAGGTCAGCGCGCTCGGATTACCAGTGGTCGCCGCCGGCGGTGTGGGCGCACCCGACCAGTTCAAAGCGCTACTCGATATGGGTTACGCCGGTGTGCAGTTGGGCACGCGCTTCATCGCGACGCCGGAGTGCAACTCCGACGACGCCTACAAGTACGCGATCGTGGAGGCCAGTTCCCGTGACATCGTGCTCACCGAACGCCTCACTGGAGTGCCAGTTTCGGTGATCCGCACGCCATACGTGGAGAAACTCGGCACGAAAGTGGGCCCGATGTCCCGCTGGTTGTTCAAGGGACGCAAGACGAAGCATTGGATCCGCACGTTCTACGCGCTGCGCTCGCTCAGGCAGCTCAAGCGCTCGAGCATCGATGGCGCCACGCAGGACTACTGGCAGGCAGGACGTAGCGTCGATGCCATTCATGAGATCAAACCTGCAGGAGAGATTGTGCGCGAGTTCGCAAGTGCGTTGACGGGAACGGTAGTGAAAGCGGTCGTGTTACTGGCACTGCTGTTGGGGGCACCGCGCGACGCCACGGCGCAGGCGCAGCCCCAGCAGGTCATGACCAAGGGTCTGCGCGCGCCGGTCACGCTCGCGCGGGACAGCGCCGGCATCGTGCACATCGAGGCCGCGAACGAGCACGATCTGTTCTTCGCGCAGGGCTACAGTGCCGCGCGCGATCGCCTGTTTCAGCTCGAACTATGGCGGCGACAGGCAACGGGCACGATGGCCCAGGTGCTTGGACCACGCTGGGTGTCGCGTGATCGGGCATCGCGCTTGCTGCGCTATCGCGGGTCGATGACGACCGAGCTGGCGCATTATCATCCGCGCGGCGCAACCATCATCGGCGCGTTTGTGGATGGCGTGAACGCGTATATCGATCACGTGCGCGCCAATCCCGCCCTCATGCCACCGGAACTCACATGGCTGGGCATCGCGCCGCAGCATTGGACACCGGCGGTGGTGATCTCTCGGCACAACGCGTTGGCCTCGAACGCCGCCGACGAGCCGACCACCGCGCGCGCGGTGCGCGAGATCGGCGAGGGAGCAGTGGCGCGCCGGCGGCGCTACGAGCTCTCACCCGTGCGCCTGAGCCTCGACTCGCTCGTGGCCCGCGCGCTTGACGCCGCACCCGGCGCGCGCATGCTGGCCGACTACAACGACTTTAAGCAGGTCCCGAACTTTCGCACGGCGGAGTTACCGGAAGCGCTGCGGCGCGTGGCGCCGCCGGTTGACACGACAACACCGTCGTTCGATCGCTGGGAGAGCAACAACTGGGTGATCGCCGGATCACGCACGGCCAGCGGCAAGCCAATCGTGGCCAACGATCCGCATCGTACGATCGCGGCGCCGTCGCTGCGCTACATGGTGCACCTGAAGGCGCCGGGGTGGGATGTGATCGGCGGCGGCGAGCCGGCCATTCCCGGTGTCGCCATCGGGCACAACGAGCATGGCGCGTGGGGCCTCACGATTTTCGGCATCGACGCGGAGGATCTGTACACCTACCAGCTCGATGCGAAGGACGCGCGGTCGTATCGGTATCGCGGTGCCAGTGAGCGCATGCGACAGATTATCGATACGATCCGCGTGAAGGGCGCCGCGCCGGTGGTGGTCACGTTGCAGTACACGCGTCATGGTCCCGTGCTCCTGTCGGACGCGTCCAAGCGGGTGGCCGTGGCGCTGCGCGCGGCGTCGCTCGAGCCCGGTGGTGCGCCGTACCTGGCCAGCCTGCGTCTCGATCAAGCGCGCACGTGGAGTGAAGCGCGTACGGCGCTGTCGTTCGCGCGCATGCCGGCCCTCAACTGGATCTGGGCCGACACCAGTGGGGCGATCGGCTGGCAGAGCGCCGGCATCGCACCGATCCGCAAGAATTGGGATGGTCTCGTGCCGGTGCCGGGTGACGGTCGTTTCGAGTGGAGCGGCTTCCTGCCGATTCCAGAGTTGCCGCATGAGACGTCGCCATCGCGCGGCTACGTGGGGACCGCCAACGCGCTCAACGTTGAGGCGTCGTACCCCAATGCCAACGCCCTGGCGCGCCTGTGGGCGGAGCCGTTCCGCCGGGATCGTTTGCAGGAAGTGCTCGACACTACACGCAAGGCCACGCTGTCGCAGATGATGGCGCTGCAGCACGACGAAACCGCCCTGGCGGCGCGCGCCTTGGTGCCGCTCATCACGCAGATTACGCTCACGAGCTCCGCCTCGATCGCCGCGCGCGACACGATGCTGCGCTGGAACGGCGTGCTGTCGGCCAACTCGCGTGGTGCGGCCATCTATGCGGCGTGGGAGCGCAAGCTGCTCACACACACGGCGGACATCGTGCTGCCGCTGGCGGCACGTCCGCTGCTGCGCACCGTCGGCTTGTCACAGACCATCGAGTGGCTCACGCGTCCGGATTCCCTACTTGGCGAGAACCCGACGGTGGCACGCGATTTCATTCTGTTCCGGTCGTTCAACGAGGCCGTGGCAGACCTGTCGAAGCGATTCGGCAAGGACATGACCGATTGGCGGTACGGCGACGCGAAGATGCACCACGTACGCATTGCCCACCCGCTCGATATCGTGATCGCCGACTCGATCCGCTCGCGCCTGTCGCCAGGGCCGCTGGCTCGTGGCGGCTACGGCAACACCCTCAACGCCACTGGCAACAGCGACAACCAGACCGCCGGAGCGAGCTTCCGCGTGGTGATGGACCTCGCGAACTGGGATGGCGCGATGGTGACCAACACGCCCGGTCAGAGCGGCGATCCGCGCAGTCCGTACTACAGCAATCTCTTCGCCCCGTGGGTGCGCGGAGAGTATTCCCCGCTGCCGTATTCTCCGCGTGCCGTGAAGGCGCGAACGGCGGAGACCGTGGTCATCGTTCCGTAGTACTTCCTCAAACTTCAGGAGCCTTCCGATGCTCGCCTTCCGCCTGCCGCTCACCCTCGCCACCGCACTCCTCGCGACGACCACCCCAACGCGTCCCACCCCGCAACAGGACATGTCGTTCTTCATCACCAGCGTCGGCTCCGGCAATGGCGCGGCCCTCGGTGGACTCGAGGGCGCCGACAAACACTGCGCGACGCTCGCCGAAGCAGCCGGTGTACGCGGCAAGACATGGCATGCCTACTTGAGTCAGCAGGCGCTCGACGGCAAGTCGGCGGTGAACGCGCGCGACCGCATCGGCAAAGGTCCATGGAAGAATGCCAAAGGCGTGGTGGTAGCCACCAGCGTCGATGATCTGCACAGCGACAACAACAAGTTGTCGAAGGACAACAGCATCACCGAGAAGGGGATGCTGGTGAATGGTCGTGGCGATACGCCAAACACGCACGATGTGATGACGGGCTCGACGCTCGACGGCCGCGTGTCCACCGACGCCGGTGACAGCACCTGTAAGAACTGGACGAGCAGCGGCGAAGGCGCGGCGCTGGTCGGTCATCACGATCGTCAGGGTGGTGGCGCGAATCCGACGTCGTGGACTTTTGCCCACCCGTCGCGCGGATGCAGTCAGGAGAATCTGAAAGCATCCGGCGGGGCTGGTCTCTTCTACTGCTTTGCAGTCTAGTTCGCCGCCGTGCCGGCCTTCACGCCCTGCAACCAGAATGCGAACCACTGACGGATCCGTCCCAAGCGATCCACCAGTAGCCATGGCTCACCGGTGCGTGACAGGTCGTGGTTGGAACGCGGATAGCGCACCATCTCCACCGGCACGCCCTGCTTCTTCAGTGACATGAACCAGATCTCCGCACTCCCCATCGGCGTGCGGTGATCTTCTTCGCTCTGCACTAGCAGCATCGGCGTCTTCACCTTCTGCACGTAGCGGATCGGTGACAGCGTGTCGTAGAGCGCCTGATTGTCCCACGGCTTGCCGTAGAACTCGAACTCAGTAAGTCCCTGTGCATCGCTGCTCCCGTACCAATACGTCCAGTCGGTGATCGTGCGGTCGGTCTCGATCGCCTTGAAACGATCCGTCTTCGTCGCGATCCACGTGGTCATGAATCCGCCGTACGAGCCGCCCGTGGCGCCCATCTTCGTGCTGTCCACGTCGGCGCGCGCGGCGACAATGTCCACCGACTTCATGAGGTCTTCGTAGTCTTCCATACCCCAGCGGCCGCGCGTGCTGTACGTGAAGTCGGCGCCGTATCCGCTCGAGCCGCGCGGGTTCGTGAACAGCACGAACATGCCCTGCGCGGCGAGGTTCTGGAATTCGTCGAACCAGCCTTCGCCGTACGACGAGTGCGGTCCGCCGTGGATGTAGATCACCATCGGATACTTCTTGCCCGCCGTGTAGCCGTACGGCTTCATCAGCCACCCCTCGACCTCCAGCCCGCCGACGCTCGGGTAGGTGATCCGCTCGGCGTCGGAGAACGCGACCTCGCGCGTCAGCGCCTCGTTGAAGGCGGTGAGCTTCCGCTCCCCCTTCCCGTCCACGCCGGCGACGTAGAGCTCCGTCGGCTGCGTGACGCTGGACGCCACGTACGCCACGGTGCGCATCGACGCGTCGTAGGCGAAGCCGCTCATGCGCCGGCGCCCGCCGAGTAGCTCG